>NZ_RZQA01000846.1:0-2755 GCF_004022915.1 Mesorhizobium sp. M7A.F.Ca.US.006.04.2.1 | reverse complement strand
ACGAGATCACAAATGTCGCGCCGACCGCGATAATAGCAATGAAGGCGCTGCGGGTGATGACGTTGGCGAGGTTGGTGGCGGACAGGAAATCGGGGTTGATGAGGTAACCGACCACCAGCAGAGCTGCCAGCGCAAGAAAAGGCCCGATATCGGTCCAACTGATGTTGAGATCGAGGGGGCGACGCCTGGGTGCGGATTCGCTCATGACAGCCATTTTGTGCCTCCCTTGGCTTTTGGCCCTTGCTTGGGGCCACTGGTCGCCAGTACCGCCACATTGCTTTCGGTCATTTCGGCGCCACTGACCTCGCCGGTGATGCGGCCTTCGCGCATCACCAGGATGCGGTCGCAGATGCCGATCAATTCCTGCATCTCCGAAGAGATGACGATGCAGGCCTTGCCCTTGGCCACAAGCTCCTGGATGAAGGCATAGATCTGCGCCTTGTTGGCGATGTCGATGCCACGCGTGGGCTCGTCGATAATGACCACCGAAGGATCGGTCAGCAGCACCTTCGCCAGCAGCAGCTTCTGCTGATTGCCCCCGGAAAGCTGGGCCGCTTTGGCGCCGAGGCTCTTCAGCCTGATGTCATATGTCTCCACGGCCTGTTCCAGGGCTTGCGCTTCGCGGCGCCGACCCATCGAGAGGCCGGGATGAAACACATCGAGCGCCGACAGCGTCAGGTTAGGCGCCAGGTGCTCTTGCAGCAGCAGTCCCTTGCCCTTGCGATCCTCGGTCAGGTAACCGACGCCGGCGTCGATCGCCGCGCGCGGCGATTGGAAATGGACCGACTTGCCCTCAAGTTCGATCTTGGCAACTGCCGGGCGCAAGCCGATAATGCCCTCGAAGAGTTCGGTTCGGCCTGCGCCGACCATACCGGCGAACCCCAGGATCTCGCCCTTGTGGACCGTGAACGACACGTCCTCCACATAGCCGGGAACGGAGGCGTTCCTCACGCTCAGCATCGGTACATCCGAAGGCGCTGCGGTTCTCTCAGGATAGAGCGCTGCCAGTTCGCGCCCGACCATCAGCCGCGCCATGTCCATCTGGCTCAGCGTCTTGCCGGGATAGGTGCCGACCATCTTGCCGTCGCGCAGAACGGTCACTTTGTCTGCGACCCGCTGCACCTCATCCAACCGGTGGCTGATATAGAGCACGGCGGTGCCGTGAGCCTTCAGTTGCAGGACGATCTCCAGCAGGCGCTCGACCTCGCCACCGGTCAGAACGGCGGTCGGCTCGTCGAAGATAACCACCTTGTGGTCGTCAAGCAGGGCGCGAGCGATCTGCACCATCTGCCGGTCTGCCAGCGAAACGTCGCGCACCAGTGCCCTTGGCGAGACCGCGCAGCCGATCTGCGCCAGTTTCTCGGTTGCCAGCCGGCGCATGGTGCGGTCATCCACGACATGGCCACGCGAAAGCTCTCGCCCGAGAAACAGATTGTCGGTGACCGTGAGCCCCTCGGCGAGCAGTATCTCCTGATGAACCAAAGCGATACCGGCATCCTGTGCTTGGGCAGGCTTGGCAAATTTCACCGCGTGTCCGTTCATCGACAACGTGCCGTGGCTTGGCTCGACATAGCCGGACAGCAGCCGCATCAACGTCGACTTGCCGGCACCGTTCTCGCCAATGATGGCGTGGATCTCTCCCGGCAGGACGTCCAGGGTGACGTCCGACAACACCGTCACTGGGCCGTATTGCTTGGACAATTCCTGGGCGCGCAGCACCGGTTCAAGCGAACCAGGCGCATCGCTGGACAACGTGCTCCCGCCCTCCCCGGCGATATTCGCGGCAATGGACATCCGTTCCGACCTCAATCGAATGCCGGGAGCAGGCGATCGCGCGAGTGCTCTATATGGATGCGCATCGCCTTTTCGGCGGCATCGGGATCGGCCGAGCCGAACGCGGCAAGGATCGCCTCGTGTTCGTCAAGCGCCTCCTCGGTCACGCGTGCATGGAACATCAGGCGGAAGATGTGGAAGTGCGTGTGCTGGTGGCTCAACGTCTCGCGGATGAGTTCGTTTTGAGAAAACTCCATGATCTTGTCGTGGAAGATCGCATCCTGCCTGGCGAAATTCGAATAGCGCACGCGATCATCCTTGCCTTCGCGGCGTGACATCACGCCGGCAGCTTCGAGCAACAGATCGAGCTTGGCGTCGTCCATCGTTGCGGCGGCCTTTGCGGCGCCATGCGGCTCGAGCAGCAGACGCATCTCGTATAATTCGTCGAAACGGCGCCGGGTGATCTGGGGCGCGGCACGATAACCGATCAGATGCGTCTTGAGCACCAGGCCTTCGCCTTCGAGCCGTCCGAGGGCTTCCCGGATCGGCGTGTGCGAGACGTTGAATTCCTTGACCAAGCTGTCGACTGTGATGCGCGAGCCGGGGGGAATCTTCAGCGCCATCAACTGCGCGAAGATGGCTTCATAGACATCTTCGACGAGACTGTTGGCGCGCTGGATGCGACCAGCTCCAATGCTGGCGTCGCTTGGGTCGGGTAAGTTTGCGGTCTGCATATTTTGCCTCTTGACAGTGAGGACTGCTAACACGATGGTTCCGCGGATGCAATCCTATATCCTATACGATTTTAAAGCGGATATCTTTTAAGTGCGAGAGACACACTCTTAAACCGTCCGATCCAGACCGAGTTCAATGCCTCCGTTTCCAGTCAGCAGCCGTCAAAGGACCAATCATGACCCTCTTCGCCGCCCTGCGGTTGCCGCGTGAAATCCTGTTCGGGAAGGGGCAACGCCATGTGCTGCCG
>NZ_RZQA01000845.1:0-2762 GCF_004022915.1 Mesorhizobium sp. M7A.F.Ca.US.006.04.2.1 | reverse complement strand
CCCGTCATCGGCGGCAGCATCAGCACCTCGGGAGCGCGCATCGACAAGGCGCGCACCCGAGGTGCTGATGCTGCCGCCGATGACGGGCGATGTCGCCGGACCGCGCACCTGCACGTTGACATTGGCGGTTTCAGACAAAGACAGGCCCTGCGCGGCCAGCTTCTGGCTGAGCAGGCCGAACGGCACGACGCCATTGAAGTCGAGCACCAGTGACGGCGTGCCGGCCGTCGTCACGGTGCCGCCGCCCTTGAGGCCAAGGCCGGCGCCATCGCCGACATTGGCATTGAAGGTCAGCTTGTTGCCGCCGAAGGTGCCCGACGAGGAGACACTCACCGCACCGACACCGGCACCGCGCGTCTGCGAGGTCTGCACGCCGGCCGCGTCGAGGTTGAAGGCAATGGCGGGGTTCGCCGGCGTACCCGTCACCTTGACCGTGCCTGAGATCGAACCGGCGGCGTCGAGCCCCGGCGAGAAACTGTTGGCGAGCGACATCGGCACCCGCGCCAGCGTCGCATTGATGTCGAGCGCCGTGCCGACCTTGCCGGTCACCGTCGCCGTACCACCGCCAAGGTTGAGCACGAGCCGGTCCAGCGTCGTCATGCCGTTGACGATGCTGACGGTCGAGGCCTGGGCAATGGCCGCCTTGATGCCTTGTACGGTCGCCTGGCCGGAGGCAAGCTCGATGGTCGTCGTGCCGTTGGCCGCTTTCACCCGGCCGGCGGCCTGTGCCGGAATGCCCTTGACGGTTGCGCCGCCGGAGAAGCCGGTCCAGTCGCCGTCGCGCTTCAAGTCGACATCGATGCCGCTGATCACGGTGCCGCCCGACGTGACGGTGTCGGCGCGAATCTTTCCGGAGATCACGGGCGCCGCCAGATAGTTGGCGACCAGCGCATCGATCGAGACGGCTTTCGCCTGCAGGTCGCCGCGCGTAATCGATGCTGTCGCCGCCTTGATTGCGACCTGTGGCGCATTGCCGTTCTTCGAAAAGGCGATCGTGCCGCGCACATCGCCTTCGGCCTTCTCCAGGGCAAGTGCTGCCAGCGGGCCGATATCGGGCAGGTCGAGCGCGATGGTGCCGACCGGCACGAACTTCTCGTCCAGCGCCAGATCGCCGGAAATCCTGTTCTTGCCGAGCGACAGCAGCAGGCCATTGATGGCGCTCTTGCCGTCCGCCGTCGCCAGCACCGCACTGCCTTGCAGCGCCTGGCCGGCGACATTGCCGGTCAGCTGCACATTCGCCGCCGGATTGGCGGCATCGGCCTTGCCGGTGGCGGCCAGCTTCAGCCCGGTGATCTCTCGCGCCGCCACGAGAAGGCGGTCGCTGTCGATGGTCAACGACAGGTCCGGCGCCGCGGCCGGGCCCTGCGCGTTCAACGCAAAAGCGATGGCGCCCTTGGCGTCTTTCGACAGCAGCGAGATGTCGCTCAGCGCACCCTTGATGTCGGCGGCTACCTTGTTGTCGGCAAGGCTGGCTTGCCCGTCTGCGGTCAGCGCGCCCGAGGTCAGCTTCAATCCGCCTATATTGATACTGCCGTTGGGGTCGCGCTTCAGCGTGGCGCTGATCTCAGCGCGTTCGCCAAGCATGCCGCGCGCCGCCGCCGGCAAGGCCGACGATGGGGTATCCGCCTTCAGATTGAGGTCGATGGCACCGTCACGCAGCGATACCTGGCCGGCAACTTGGCTGTTCAGCGCATCGCTCCTGAGCGAGCCGCTGTCTATGGCAACCGCATCGGCTGTCAGGCGACCGCTGAGCGCCGCCGTGACCTTGCCGGCGATCAGCGGCGCAATCACCGGATTGTCGAGACCGACCTTGTCCACCGACACTGTGCCGGAAACCGACCCTGCACGGTTCTTGAGATCGAACGCATCCGAGTGCAGCGCCAGGGCAAGCCCGTCCACCCTCGCTGGACTGGTGACGATCGAGGGCAGGATCGCGGAGACATCCAGGCGGGCCCGCGTGCTCTCGCCCGCCACCTTTGCCGACAAGGACCGGATCTCGATCTTGACCGGGCTCTCGGCGCTGCCGAGAATCAGGGGCAGACTGGGGCCGGATGAGATGAGATCGAGCGCAAAATCGCTGGCGCCGTTCGGATTGAGGGTGCCGGCTGCCTTGCCGGAAATCTTGTCGCCGGTCAGTGTCGCTTGATCGAGCACAACGCCGCCGGCCAAGGTGTATCTGCCGGCCGCATCGACGGCGAGCGGCCCGAGCCCGGCCTGCCGGGTCTGGCTGGTTTCGATACCGGCCAGTTGCGCATTGAAGCGGACATCGGGAGCGGCCGGCGGCCCGGTCACTCCAACCGTGCCGCTGAGCGTGCCGACAGCGTCGAGGCCGGGCGAAAATTCATTGGCGAGCGCCGCGGGCAGTGCCGAAAATTGCGCCGCGAGGTCGAGCGTCTGACCGGCAGTGCCCGACAGCGTCACCGAACCGCCGCCGACATCGAGCGCCAGTTTCTCGATGCTGGCCGTGCCGTTGGCGATGCTCAGTGTCGACGCCTGAGCGATTGCCGCCTTGATGCCGCGAACCGTCGCCTCGCCCGAGGCAATCTCGACGCTCGTCTTGCCGTCGGCGATCTTCACCCGGCCGGCAGCGGTCGCCGGAATGCCCGCTATGGTGGCGCCGCCGGTGAAATTGGTCCAATCGCCGTCGCGCTTCAGGTCGACGCCGATGCCGCTGATTTCGGTGGTTCCGGAAGTGACGCTGTCAGCCTTTATCGAACCGGCGATCGCCGGCGCCTTGAGATAATTGGCGATCAGCGCATTGA
>NZ_RZQA01000844.1:0-2764 GCF_004022915.1 Mesorhizobium sp. M7A.F.Ca.US.006.04.2.1 | reverse complement strand
GATCGCCAGCGACATCGGCTCGGGAATCGAGTGCGCGACCGGAATGGCTTCGATCTCGAAGGGGCCGACGGTGAATTTCTCGCCCGCCCGGTAGATCGTGACCGGTATTTTCGGTGCGCCCTGCTCGCCTTGCCGCTTGGCTTCCAGCAGGCCGGCGCTGAACGGCGTCATCCAGACCGGCGCCTTCAGCTTCGGCCATGTGTCGAGCAGCGCGCCGTAATGGTCTTCATGCGCATGCGTGATGATGATGCCGCGCAGATTGGCGAGGTTCTCCTCGATGAAGCGTGTGTCGGGCAGCACCAGGTCGACGCCCGGCAGGCTGGCATCGGGGAAGGTCACTCCGACATCGATGACGATCCATTCGCGCGCGCTGGGCGGCCCGTAGCCGTAAAGAGCGAAGTTCATGCCGATCTCGCCGACGCCGCCGAGCGGCACGAAGACGAGTTCGGCGTTTTCCGCTTTCGCCATGATTTTTCCCTTCCTGGCCCTCAGGCCAAGCTCAAAAGCAATTCCGGGAAAAGTGTGTAACGGTTTTCCCACCGGAGTTGCGTAAAAACAAACAGTTAGAACCGTTCATGAACGGCCCTATGCCCTGGCCGAAGCGACCGCGCCGAAATGCACATCGCCGGCGGCGATCGTCCGAACCGAACCTTCATCGTCGCGGATCACGAAACGGCAGTCCTCGTCAATGGTCTCAAACACCCCGCGCACCACATTACCGTCAATTCTGACGGCAACCTCGCCGCCGAGCCCCGCGGCACGATCAAGCCACCGTCGCCTGACGGCGGCAAGTCCGCGCCCCTCATCCCACAATCGGGCATTCTCGCTCCAGGCATCCGACAGCGCCAGGAACAGTGTTTCCGCATCGCATGCCGCGCCCAGCGCGCGCAAGGAAGTTGCGGGATACGGCAAATCCTCAGGGTATGCCACCACATTGACGCCGATGCCGACCGCCACTCCGAAACGGCCGCCCTCGAGGATTGCCGATTCCAGCAGGATGCCGGCCAGCTTGGCGCCGGAGGCAAGCACGTCGTTCGGCCATTTCAGCTCGAAACGGTTTTTTCCTTCGCTGCCACCGTCGAGGCCAATGGCGATCCGGCCCTTCGGCACCACGGCATCGAGTGCATCGGCCAGCGCCAGTCCTGCGACGAAGCCCAATGTCGCGGCAAGGCGAAGCTCTGCCTTGGTGATGACGAGCAGCGTCGCCGCCAGGTTGCCTTCCGGGGTCGCCCAGACGCGGCCGCGCCGGCCACGCCCGCTTTCCTGCTTCTTGGAAACGACCCACAATTTGCCGGCGTCGCCTGCCCTTGCGTGGTCCAGTGCCAGCGCATTGGTGGAGCCGACGCTCTCATGCGCCTCGAGCCGGAACCCTTCCGACGCCGAGGTTGGAGCCAGCCGAAATGCCATGCCGTCTAGAAAAACGTCTTGGCGGCGGCTTCGGCATAGGTGCCGATCGGCCCACCGATCAACACGTAGAACAGCACGAAGGCGCCGGAGACGCCGAGCACGACACGCAATTCCGTCGCCATCGGCACGAAGCCGCCGACCGGTTCGTCGAACCACATGATCTTGATGATGCGCAAATAGTAATAGGCGCCCACTACCGAGGCCAGCACGCCGATGATCGCCAGCGCGTAGAGATTGGCGTTGATGGCGGCGAGGAAGACGTACCATTTCCCCCAGAAGCCGGCGAGCGGTGGAATGCCGGCGAGTGAGAACATCAGGATGGTCAGGATCGTCGCCATGACCGGATTGGTCGACGACAGGCCGGCCAGGTCGCTGATCTGCTCGACATTGCCTTCCTTGCGCCGCATGGCGAGGATGAAGGCGAAGGTGCCGAGCGTCATCACCAGATAGATCAGCATGTAGATGGCAACGCCGCGCACGCCGGCCTGGCTGTTGGCGGCAAGGCCGACCAGCGCGTAACCCATATGGCCAATCGAGGAATAGGCCATCAGGCGCTTGATGTTGGTCTGCCCGATTGCGGCGAAGGAGCCGAGTGCCATCGAGGCGATCGAGATGAAGACGATGATCTGCTGCCAGTCGGCGGCGATTGGCTTGAACGCGCCCATGGTGACGCGCACGATCAGTGCCATCGCCGCCATTTTCGGCGCCGCCGCCAGGAAGGCCGTCACCGGAGTCGGCGCGCCCTCATAGACGTCAGGCGTCCACATGTGGAACGGCACCGCGGAAATCTTGAAGGCAAGGCCGGCCAGCACGAAGACGAGGCCGAAAACGAGGCCAAGCTGGCGCTCGCCGCTGCCGAGTGCCGTGGCGATTTCCTGGAAGCCGGTGTTGCCGGTGTAGCCGTAGACCAGGCTGATGCCATAGAGCAGCATGCCCGACGACAGCGCACCGAGAACGAAATATTTGAGGCCCGCTTCGGTCGAGCGCAGATTGTCGCGGTTGATCGCGCACAGCACATAGATCGCCAGCGACTGCAGCTCGAGGCCGAGATAGAGGCCGATCATGCTGTTGGCCGAGATCATCAGCATCATGCCGAGCGTGCACAGCAGGATCAGCACCGGATATTCGAACTTGTCGAAACGCTCCGCCTTGGCGAAGCGCATCGACATCACCAGCGTCACCGCCGAGCCAACCAGTGCCAGCACCTTCATGAAGCGGCCGAAGGAATCCTGGATGAAGGCATTGCCATAAGCGCTGCCCTGCCCGGTTCGGAAGATCAGCCAGGCGCCCACGATCGCCAGCACGGCAACCGCAAGGCCGGTTACCGTGTTGGCCGTGTTGGCGCGCGAATAGGCTC
>NZ_RZQA01000843.1:0-2774 GCF_004022915.1 Mesorhizobium sp. M7A.F.Ca.US.006.04.2.1 | reverse complement strand
GGAGGAACTCAAGGCGGCGGCGATGTTGCCGATGACGAAGAACACCAGCGTCCACAGGATGACGCGGCGCCGGTCCCATTCGCCGGTCAGCGTCGCGAGAATCGGCGTGCCGACCGCATAGGCGAGCGCGAAGGCGGTAATCAGCGTGCCGGCCAGCGGAATGGAGATGCCGGCATCCGCCGCGATGTCGGGCAGAAGGCTGGAGATGACGAAGCCTTCGGTCGAGATCGTGAACGATCCGAGCGCGAGCCAGAAGAGGCGCTTGTCCATGGCGGGATGTCCTTAGTTCAAAAGTTATTGAACAATTGGACATAACAGGGCATCATGTCAATGAAGCCAGGGAAAAATAGCTGAACCTTCCTGACAGCCCTGTGTCAGCACAGGCCGGGCGGGGTTCGCGCGAGACGGAGAAAGGCCACGTGGAGCCAACAATGATGGATGCGTTGAAATCGGACCCGACTGTGCTTAGTTTCGAGCCATGACCTTGCCACACCCCAATACGGACCAGATCAGCCTGCCGATCGTGCTTGGCGTGCTCGGCGACCCGACGCGGCTTGCCATCGTGCGCTATCTCGCCAGCAAGCAGGGCGTGCCGCTGAACTGCAGCCAGTTCCTCGATTTCGGCTCGAAGACCAATCTGAGCTACCACCTCGCCAAATTGCGCGAGGCCGGCGTCACCCGCGCCGAGGTGGTCGGCACCAACCGCATGATCACACTGCGCCGCGCCGATCTCGACGCCCGCTTCCCCGGCCTGCTCGACAGCGTCATCGCCGCCGCCGGCGACGATCCCGCACTGCCGGCGGTTGGCGGCCACGATATCGAAGTGCACGCCCGACCCTGAAGGACTTGGGTTCCTCGCCCACGAACGTGGGGAAAAGGAAAAGCGGCGTCACACAGGAGCTTCCCGAAATGCGCATCGCCGTCCTCGCCGACATCCACGGCAATGTGCTGGCGCTCGACGCCGTGCTTGACGACCTGCGCCGGCGCGGCGGCGCCGACCTGACCGTCAATCTCGGCGACAGCGTTTCCGGCCCGCTATGGCCGCGCGAAACGATGGAACGGCTGCAGGCGCTGAACCTGCCGACGGTGCGCGGCAACCACGACCGCCTTGTTGCCGCCGACCCCGCTGATGACACCATGTGGCCCTCCGACGTCTATGCGCAGGAGCGGCTGACCGAGGCACAGCGCCAGGTGCTGTTCGCCCAGCCGTTGACGCTGGAGATCGCACCCGGAATCATCGCTTTCCACGCCCGTCCCGACCATGACGAGAAATATCTCATTGATACGATCGCCAATGGCCAGCTGGTGCGCGCGCCGCTGACGGCGATCCGTCGGCGGCTGAAGGCGCTCGACCCGGCTTGCCGCATCGCGCTGTGCGGCCACAGCCACCGCGCGGAACTGATCCGCGTCCCCGACGGTCCCGTCATCTTCAATCCGGGCAGCATCGGCTGCCCTGCCTATGACGATTCCACGCCGCCGGCGCATGTCTCCGAGCAGGGCTCGCCGCATGCGCGCTACGGCATTGTCACCTCGGGCAGCAACGGCCAGCCTGACGGCTTCGAGGCCATCGCCGTCGACTACGACCACGAGGCGGCCGCCAGGCAGGCCGAACAAGCGGGCCGGCCGGAATGGGCTCACGCGCTCAGAACCGGGTTCATGCCCCTGCCCGGCTGAAGGCTGGCGAAACGGCGGCCCGAATTTTCGGGCTTACATGGCGCCGCGTCGTCCCTTATAAAACCGGCCGGGCTTGCGGCGGGCTCGATCCGCCGCGGCACGGTATCAGCGCACGGCCAAACGATGAGGCGCACAGTTACGCTCCGAACAAACCTCCATGCGCTGATTGCTGCTCCGCTGCTGATGACGGCGTGGCCGGTGATTGCCCCCGCTATGGCTGAAGAGATGGCCCAAGAGGCGCCGGAGCTCGTCATCTCCGTCGTCACCGGCCTGGCGCCGGACGACCTTCTCAAGGTCCGCACCACCGCATCGCCGGTCGCCACGGTCGAGGCGCGGCTGAGCAGCGGCGACATGGTCACCAATCTCGGCTGCAACGACATCAACGGCTACAAATGGTGCAAGGTCGAAAGCACGGGCAAGGAGAAGCTGAGCGGCTGGGCGCCGGCGCGCTATCTCATCCCCCTCAATCCGAACCCCTATGTCGAAGGTGAGCCAAGACCGGCCGGTGCGCCGGTGATTGCCTCCACCGGCAGTGGGGCCGAGCAGGCCTCGGCACCGGACCAATCGCAGGCCACCGGCTCAGCCGACAGCGCGCCGGTCGCACCGCCCGACCTGACGGCGCGGCTTGGCGGCGCCGGTCCGGCAGCCGAAAGCACGCCGAAATCGGCCGCGGAAATCGGCCACGCCGCCATGCAGGATGCGTACCTACTGGCGCTGGCGGCGCCTGACGTCCCGCTTGATTCCACTCCGACGCTGGCTTCTGGCCCCGAAATTCCCTGCGCCCGCTATGTCGGCCAGCCGATGGAGCGCTGCAAGGTCAGCGTGGTGCACAGCGCCGACAAGGCGAACATCACTGTGACCTGGCCCGATGGCGGCACGCGCATCATCTCTTTCCGTGCCGGCCAGCCGGCCGGTTCCGACGCGCCCGGCGACTTCCGCTTCACCAGGGAAGGTAGCCTCAACATGATCCGTGTCGGCGTCTCGGAGCGGTTTGAGATCACGGATCAGTTGGCGCTGGGGAATTAGAATTCAGGGGAGTAAGGGAGCAGGGAATAAGGGAGTGTGTTTGGAATTCTCTCGAACCCACCCTATTCCCCTGT
>NZ_RZQA01000842.1:0-2781 GCF_004022915.1 Mesorhizobium sp. M7A.F.Ca.US.006.04.2.1 | reverse complement strand
CGGCGCCCCTGGCGGGATGACGATGATGATCCGCCGCCAATCCCGGCCTTTGCGACGGTGCCGCCCGGGCGTGGAGGCGGCGGCATGTTGGCCGAGCCGGAGCATGCAATCGCATGATGACCCAAGCCAGCAACAACCAACGTGCGGAATGGAGGATCACATGAGTTACAGGACGTTCGACCGACCGGTCCTGGTCAAGAATGGCGAGTTCGTTCAAGAAATAGGGTGCCTCGACGATGCGTTCGACTTCTTTGAGGAGTGGCCAAGGGAACGGCGAGGTCCGATTTTCGAAACGGCCTTTCGAGCTTGCCAGCGTGCTCACGACGGCCAGGTTCCGCTGACGGTGGCGCGCGATGCCGTCGCCGGCTTCGCAAGATCCGTCAAAATCTTGCAGGACCCGCTTGCCCAATTCCCTTGGATGGACGGCACAAGGTCAGGTCGTGGTGGGGTAACCGCTTAGCCTTGATAAGGGGCGGCGCCATCAGGATGGTTCGGCTGCATGGTCGTCGTTTCCGCATCGCTACAAGGTGAGCTGCCCTGCCAGCTCACCTTTGGCGGGCGGTTGTTGTTCGAGCCGTTAGTACGGTTTTTTGGGGGGCGCGTCCGCGTCGCCATCAGCGGCATGCGACACTATCGCAGATTATGCCACGGCCCTCAGCGGAGGCTCCGCCATTGTCCCCAGGCCGTCGCATTCCGTGCAGGCACCCGTTTTTCCGGGGCAGCCACCCCGATGGGTTCCCTGAGGGCAGCAGTGTCCGTTTGACGCATACCATTTGGAGCAGTCGAAAACCCTGCCGCTGCCATGACAGCGCAGGCATTCCATATTTGATGAAATCATACCCAATTCTTGCCCAACCCAAACGCACTCGCCCCATGCCGCAAGTAACAGGAATCATTGCGCTTTCAAGCACACTGCCCTGACTTAAATTGGGGGGATCGACGGACGGCCGGCATCGATGCGAACTATCGTTGCGCCGTAATTGCGTTGCTCGTGAAAACCTTGCTCGTCACAAGCCGGGTTGGGCATTGGTCGGCACCAGCAGGCTGCGCCGCCTTGTCCGGTTCCTTGTCGGCAGTGACAGCGACTGCGTCGCCGGGCTGCGCGTTGGCGGCCTGTGTGGACGTGGACGCGAAGAGGACCGTCTGAGTGATGAGAGCCGAAACCGCGGCAACCTGGACCAGCACGGCGGCAAGGGCGATCTTCTTGAGCATGCGAGAAAACGCTTTTTGGCGCGCCCGGTTCCCCCATTCAGGTTTTCGGCTTGCTGCGGGAACAAGGGACCGGCAGTGCGGTTAACTCGATTATGCCGAGCAAGATCAAAGAACCACCATCGAAGCCCGAACCGGAGAAGCTACCTGTCCGACGTCGGGACAAAGAAGCCCCGCCAGAGCTTGAACATGTCGACCCGCCACCACGAGATGTGCGAGAGGCACCGGCACCCAACCCGAACGGTGACAAGAGATGAAATCCTGATGAGATCGCCGTGAAGAGATCGCCGTGATCGAAGCGCGCTGCATAGCGGCGCCAGGTCAAGTTGAGGATCAACCTGCGGCTGCCTGCGGTTTTCCAGACATGCCATAGATCAGCCCCTATGGGCGACCTGACCGTCTCAACGCTTTGAAGAATTTGGCTCCCCGGGCCGGATTCGAACCAGCGACCAACCGGTTAACAGCCGGTTGCTCTACCACTGAGCTACCGGGGAACGGAGGCTCTTATGTGAGTGGCGCAGCCTATAGCTGCCCTTTTCGGCTTTGCAAAGAAGCTTTTCACATTTTTCCGAGGCTTTTTCGCATAGGCCTTTCTCGCAATCGTCGAAGGATGCCCTCATATTAGCCGTCTTGGCAGGGATATGGAACCGAAAGCGCGGCGGCGGCTTTGGTTTGAGCATGCTTGCGAACGATCGAAACGGGTCAATCTTTCGAGACGATGACAGCACAAGACAACCAGATGCCGGCGCGCAAAATCTCTGTTTTCGGGCGCGAGTTCAAAATGCCGCGCTCGCGCGGGCTCAGAATCACGATCGGCATCCTGCTGACCATCGGTGGCATCCTCGGTTTCCTGCCGATCCTCGGCTTCTGGATGGTTCCGCTCGGATTGCTGGTGCTGTCCTATGAATTCGCCATGGTCCGCCGTCACCGGCGTCGCTTTGTCGTCTGGTGGGAACGGCGTCGCCGGCCCGATTGACCGCCGATAGCGCAAGGTGGTGTTTCAGTGGGCGGCCTGCTCTTCCAGTGCCTCACGGATCTGCTTGAGAACAGCCGCGGCCGAGGCAAGCCTTGCCCTGTCATGCGGCGACAGGATGCGTTCTTCTCCCATCAGGCTATGCTTAACTGTCCGCTAATAAAGCGGTCCGATGATTTGCCGGACGCCGTCCGGACTGACGCGAGGAAACCGTTCGGAATGCAAGGTGGCCGCTTGACGGCATTTTCGCCGCAACCTATTGGAACCGGGTGGAACGCCGGGAGCAATGAGGCCTCGTGGCGGAGTGGTTACGCAGAGGACTGCAAATCCTTGCACCCCGGTTCGATTCCGGGCGAGGCCTCCAATGCCCGGGCCCCCGCGCGGCAGCGCAGGGGCCTGAAGTTCCTGACACAATGGACCGCGGTTCTGGCGCGGCAAGCGGACTGGTTGGGACATGAGCGCTGATTTCTCCGAACTACGCGTCAAGATGGTCGACGGCCAGGTCCGCACCACAGATGTGACCAGCGCGCCGCTACTCGATGCAATGCTTGTCGTCCCAAGAGAGATGTTTGTCGGCGCCGCCCAGCGCGATCTCGCCT
>NZ_RZQA01000841.1:0-2790 GCF_004022915.1 Mesorhizobium sp. M7A.F.Ca.US.006.04.2.1 | reverse complement strand
GCTCAGGAGCAGCGCGATCAGCAGGATCGGGACCAACAGGTAGGTGTTCTGGGAACCCCTGGATTGGGACATCAACATTTGTCTTTCGTTGCTAGCGCAACCTAGAACTCGATGACCTTCCGGCCTTCACTGGGCCGCTCGCTGCGAGCGGTGGACCGGCTTTCGGAAATGCTCCGTCCGGAAAGGGCATTGCCTCCCTGACCGCGCCGCTCCGGATCGGCGCTGAGGATTTTCTTGAGGACGGGGGTGATGACCTCCTTGAACTTCGCCGGATCTTCCGATGTCGGGAAGTGGCCACCACCGAAGATGATGCATTCCGAATTCTTCACTTTTTCGGCCGTGCGCTGGGTCATTTCAGGCGTGCAGGCGAAATCGTACTCACCAGTCAGGAAGTAGATCGGCACCTTTCCCGAAATCTTCTGGCACTGGTCGCGGAAATCCGAATCGACGCTGTAGAAATACAGATCGCCCTTGAAGATGCCGGGGCCGCCCTGCGCATAGTACCACCAGGTCTCCCACCGGTAATCGTCAGGAGACTGCGGTGCCATCAGACCGAATACAGAGGTCGCGACCACCTCGCCACCATGGATGTGGGGGTGATGCAGCGCATCGATCCACCATCCGGGGGAATAGTCGCAGGCCTCAAGTGCAATAAAAGCCGAAAACTCGTTTTCATAGCGCAATGCGAGCGCCAGGCAGATGTTGCCGCCCATCGACTGGCCCATGAGGACCGGCTTGCGCAGATCCAGCGCCCGGCAGAACGCCACGATGAACTCACAATAGAATTTGGTTGTGAGTTTGTATTCGTCTTCCATCAGATGAAAATCTGCCGGCGGGATCGACTTGCCGTGCCAGGGCATATCGAAAGCGATAACGCGGAAATTCTGGCTGATGTCCGGGTCGCACAGCTGGTGCCGATACTGGCGTCCGTCCGTGCCGGCCGTGTGCAGGCACACCATCGGAATGCCTTCGCCGTGTTCCTCGTAATAGGTGCGGTACGTCTTGCCTTCGCACTGGACGTAGACGTAGCGCCCAACGATTGGATCGTGTGTATTCATGACAACTCTCCTGCGCTGCCGTTAAACTTGTCGCATCAGCGAGAGCATGCGCGTCAGCGCCCGCAGATTCTGCCAGAAGGGGAGCGAATTGCCCTCGATGATCAGCTGCTTGTGCAGCGGATGCGCCATCGCCCAGATGTCGTTGAACATCGGCGGTGGGATTTCCTGGGCAAACTTCGACCAGGCGCTGCTCGGCGCCTTGAGCCAAAATTCGACTCCCATGTCATTGGGTGTGAGGCCTTGCGCGATCTTCTGGATCTTGCCGCCACGGACGTCGACGAGATATTCCGTGTCGTCGAAGCCGAGCACGAACTTGCTGGTGAAAAACCGCCCTACTACCGGCAAAATGCGGTCGTCATTGACCTTCCTTGCCCATCGCTCGATCCACTCCAGATCAAAGCTGCTCCTGCTTCCATATCTACTCATGCGATCCTCCTGATTGGGGAATTACCATGCCCGGTTTTTACGCGGGCAGAGACTTCTTTGCCGGCCCGTAGACTGCCACGAACGACGCCGCATCGATGGCCACAGGCATGACCGCAGCCGCAAATGCGCCAAGATCGGCGTCAGCTGGCAACTCGACCATGTCCGTCTTGAGCGCATAGAGGGTGAAGAAGTACCTGTGGGCCCGGTCCGGCGGCCATGGGCCGCCATATCCCTTGCCGAACCCTGGGATCTTGAATGTCACGAAGTCGCTGTTGAACTCAGCGGCGCCGTGCGGCAGTCGCAAGCTGCCGCTGGCGCCCTCAGGGAGCTCACGGACCTCGGCCGGAATGTTGGTCACCAGCCAGTGCGCAAACGAGCGGGGGAAATTGAATGCTTCCGGCAGGTCAGGATCGGTAACAGCCAAGGCAAAGCTGCGCGTGCCTTCCGGCGGTCCGGACCAAACGAGTCTCGGTGAAAGCCGGTTGTCCTCGGCGAACCGGTCCGGGATGACGCTGCCTGGCGCAATATCGGGACAACTCAGCACAAAAGATGGTGTTGCCGCCATAGGGTTTACCTCCTGGTTCAGCAGTGTCACAGGCCTCGGCATCGGCCTGCCCTGCTCGAGTCTGGGCTTGTGACTCTCGGCGACAGTCGCCGGATTGCCTGGGTCATTCTCGTTGGCCGCCTCGCCGGGGAGGCGCGCCGTCGCGCGGCGGCCAAACATGGCGTTGAGGATGGCATGGCCATCGAAAGGCGGTTCGAAATCCGCCGAAATGGCGCCATTGCGAAACACGTGAACCCGCGTGCACAGGTTCAAAAATTCCTCCAGCTCGCTGGACAGGAAGACCACGGCATTGCCGCGCGCAGCGAATTCCTTGAGGTTGCGGTAGAGATCAAGCTTGGCCCCGACGTCGATGCCGCGCGCGGGATCGTTGAGCACCAGAGCCACCGGCTTTTCCGCGAAAGCCCTGGCAATCAGTACCTTTTGCTGGTTACCGCCGGACAGCGACGTGATGAGGTTCTCCGGGCTCCCCATCTTGACGGCCAGTTTGCTGGATTCCCACTCAAACACCGGCGTCAGCTTGGGGCGGTTTATGAAGTTGAGCACCCCGCCGGATCGAAATTCGCGATACACCGGAAGCAGCAGGTTCTCGTAAATACTCAGATTGGCAAAGATGCCCTCTTTCTTGCGATCGCCGCTGACGTAGCTAATTTTGTTTTGTCGGGCCGACGCAAGGTCGGTAACCTCGCTGGCCTTGCCGTCATTAACCACCACCAACCGGCCGGCGATCGGAGACTGGATGCC
>NZ_RZQA01000840.1:0-2792 GCF_004022915.1 Mesorhizobium sp. M7A.F.Ca.US.006.04.2.1 | reverse complement strand
GAACGTGCTGACGGCGGCGCAGTTGCGCCATCCTGTCGGCGCCGCCGATACCGTGCTGCGCGGTCGGCGTTATCGCGAGCGGGTGGCCGCGACCCGGCAGAAGGCCGACGAACTCCTCGACCTCATGGGCCTGACAGATCAGGCCGGCAGGGTCGCCGCGGATCTTCCCTACGGCGATCAGCGGCGGCTGGAGATTGCGCGTGCGTTGGCGACCGGCCCGCAACTGCTGTTGCTCGATGAGCCCGCTGCCGGTCTTGATTCCAACGAGACCAAGGTGTTGGCAGCGCTGATCCGGACGATCCGTGACCGCTATGGCGTAACGGTGGTCGTTGTCGAGCACGACATGGACCTGATCATGGCGCTGTGCGAACGCATCCAGGTGCTGGCGACTGGCGAGGTGATCTGCGTCGGAACACCGGAGCAGGTACGCGAACACCCGAAAGTGCGGGAGGCGTATCTTGGCCACGCCTAGCCCCGTTCTGCTCAGCGTCGAGAACCTCGAGGTCAATTTCGGCGCGGTGCGTGCGCTGAAGGGCATTTCGCTCGACGTCCATGCCGGCGAGGTGGTGGCGTTGGTGGGCGCCAACGGCGCCGGCAAGAGCACGACCTTGCGCACCATTTCCGGCCTGTCGCGGCCGCGCGGCGGCAGGATCATCTTCGATGGCAAGCCGATTGGAGGTGTCGCTCCGTCGCGCATCGTAAGTCTGGGCATCGCGCAGAGCCCGGAGGGCAGGCGCCTGTTCGGCGGCCTGACGGTGGCTGACAATCTGCGGCTCGGCGCCTGCACCCGCACCGACAAGGATGCCATCCTCAGAGACAGCGAGCGCATGTTCATGCTGTTCCCGATTCTCAAGCAGCGGCTGAAGCAGCTGGCCGGGACGCTGTCGGGCGGCGAACAGCAGCAGCTTGCTTTGGCGCGCGCGCTGATGGCGGCGCCGCGCCTGCTGCTGCTCGACGAGCCTTCGCTCGGCGTTGCGCCGCTGCTGGTGCGCCACATCTTCAGCGCGCTTGCCGAACTGAAGCGCCAGGGCATGACGATGCTTCTGGTGGAACAGAACATCACGCTCGCGCTGGACCTCGCCGACCGCGCCTATGTGCTGCGCACGGGCCAGGTGGCGCTGTCTGGCCGGTCCGCGGAACTGCGCGACAGCGAACGCGTGGCGCAGGCATATCTCGGGGCGGCAACATGACCCAGCTGGACTATATCCTGCAGCAGATCGTCAATGCGGTGAGCCTCGGCAGCCTCTACGCACTGGTGGCGGTCGGCCTGTCGATCGTCTTCGGCGTCCTCAAGCTGACCAATTTCGCGCATGGCGACGTCATGATGGTAGGTGCCTTCGGGGTTGCCTTGCTGGTCGGCATCGGCGTTCCGTTCCCGGTCGCCGTGATCTGCGGCATCGCCGCGGCCGCCGCCGCCGGCTTCCTCATCGAACGCATCGCCTACCGCCCGATCCGCGACGCGCCCGACGTTGCGCGACTGCTGACCAGCCTCGCCGTCACCTACATCATCGAGAATGTCGGCATCCTGGTGTTCACCTCCTCGCCGCGCAATTTTCCACTCCCCGATATTCTCAACACCTCCTGGGAAATGTCGAACGGCGCCATCACCTTCACCAGCATCAATCTCCTGACCATCGCGCTGACCTTCGTGTCGCTGCTGCTCCTCGGCTGGTTTATCACGCGCACCACGACTGGGCTCGGCATGCGCGCCGCAGCCGAGGACATGTCGGCGGCACACCTTGTCGGTCTGAACGTCAACCGGCTGATCATCGTCGCCTTCATCGTCGCATCCGCCTATGCCGGCCTCGCCGGCATTTTGTGGGCGGCGCAGGCCGGCGTGGTGCAGCCGCAGATGGGCTTCACGCCGCTCCTGAAGGCTTTCGTGGCGGCAATCATCGGCGGCTTCGGGTCGATCGCGGGCGCCCTGGTCGGCGGCTACATATTGGGCGCGCTGGAGATATTCATCGTCGCATTCCTGCCGAGCAGCGTCTCGTCCTATCGCGACGCAATCGTCTTCGCCGTGCTGATCGCCTTTCTCCTGGTGCGCCCGGGTGGGCTGCTCCAGCCAAACCGGGAGATAAAGCTGTGAGCCGGGAAGCGCGGATCACACTCCTCGTCCTCGTCGCCGTGGTGGCGGGAGCAGCTGTCGCTTTCGGTGCGCCGCACGTGCTGAGCGACTATTTCGTCCGGATTATCCTGCTGATCGCGCTGAATGCAATCCTGGTGCTGGCGCTGTCGCTGAGCAACGGTTTTACCGGCGTGTTTTCGCTCGGTCATGTCGGCTTCATCGGCGCCGGCGCGTATATTTCGGGGATCCTGTCGATCCCGGTGCAGCAGAAGATGGCATTGCTGCCGCATCTGCCGGGGTTTCTGCATGCTTTCAGCCTCCCCTTCCTGCCGGCGACGCTGGTGGCAGGCGTTCTGACGGCACTGCTTGCGGTGGTCGTCGGTTATCCCTTGATGCGCCTGTCGGGCTATTTCGTTTCGGTGGCGACGATGGGATTCTTGATTATCGTCAACGTGGTGCTGATCAATGCGTCGGATTTCACCCGAGGCGCCCGCACGTTTACCGGCGTGCCGCTGGAGACGACGTTGCCCTGGGTGATGGGTTGGCTCGCCATCACGGTGTTCGTTCTGGCGCGCCTGGTTTATTCGCCTTTCGGGCGCGCCATGAAGGCGGTGCGCGACGACACAATCGCGGCCAGCGCTGTCGGAATCGGCGTGCTGCGGACCAGACTGATCGCCTTCGTCATCGGCGCGTTCTTCTCGGGCGTCGGCGGGTCGCTCTATTC
>NZ_RZQA01000083.1:0-11999 GCF_004022915.1 Mesorhizobium sp. M7A.F.Ca.US.006.04.2.1 | reverse complement strand
GGTCGCTGCGGCGTGAGCTGCCTTTAGATCGTATGTTGCTTTGCCGCATGCCTTCGTGATTTTCGACGAACCCCGAAGGCGGGGAGGCTTCATCTGGGCCACCACCGCGCTGCGCCGCCTGCATGACTCACGCGAAACGTGTCAGGCGGCCCCGATGACTCACGTGAAACACTGAGCTAACTGGCGGCGCGGCTGTTTCACGTGAAACTTGTCGCGGAGTTTTCTTGACAGCGTCGCTCCGCAGGGACATGTGTCCCTCATTCTTCTGAGTCCAGGACGTTTGGAAATGACCAATCGCTATGATGTGGTTGTGGTGGGCGGCGGCCACGCGGGTTGCGAGGCGGCCAGCGCTGCCGCGCGCGCCGGTGCCAGGACCGCCTTGGTGACGCTGCGTTTCGACACGATCGGCGTGATGTCGTGCAACCCGGCGATCGGCGGGCTCGGCAAGGGCCACCTGGTGCGCGAGATCGATGCCATGGACGGCCTCATGGGCCGCGTGGCGGATGCGGCCGGCATACAGTTCCGCCTGCTCAACCGCCGCAAAGGCCCTGCGGTGCGCGGCCCGCGTACGCAGGCCGACAGAAAGCTCTATCGCCTTGCCATGCAGGAAGCGATTCGGCAGCAGAACGATCTCGACGTGGTCGAAGGCGAGGTTCTGGACTTCGAGATCGCCGACGGGCAGATCACGGCGGTTCTCCTAGCCGACGGCCGGCGCCTGGTCTGTGGCGCGGTCGTCCTGACGACCGGAACTTTTCTGCGCGGGCTTATCCATATCGGCGAGAAGAAGATCGTCGCCGGCCGCATGAACGAGCAGGCGAGCCTCGGCCTGTCGGCAACGATGGACCGCGCCGGCTTCAAGCTTGGACGGCTGAAGACCGGGACGCCGCCGCGGCTCGATGGCCGGACCATCGACTGGGCGTCGCTGGAAAGCCAGGCGGCGGATGCGGATCCGGTGCCGTTCTCGCTGATGACCGACCGTATCACCACGCCGCAGATCGATTGCGGCATTACGCGGACGACGACCGCGACGCATGAGTTGATACGCGCCAATCTCGGTCGCTCGGCCATGTATTCCGGATCGATCGAAGGCGTTGGGCCGCGCTATTGCCCGTCGATCGAGGACAAGATCGTCAAGTTCGGGGACAGGGACGGGCACCAGATTTTTCTGGAGCCGGAAGGCCTGGACGACGACACCGTCTACCCCAATGGCATTTCGACCTCACTGCCCGAGGATGTGCAGCTCGACATCTTGAAAACCATTCCGGGGCTGGAGCGGGCCGTCATGCTGCAGCCCGGCTATGCCATTGAATATGATCATGTCGATCCGCGCGAACTGCATCAGACGCTGGAGACGAAGCGCGTTAGTGGCCTGTTCCTCGCCGGGCAAATCAACGGCACGACCGGCTATGAAGAAGCGGCCGGGCAAGGCTTGCTTGCCGGCCTCAATGCGGCGCGGCGGGCGGCGGGCAGCGAGCAGATCGTGCTCAGCCGCACCGAGGCCTATATCGGCGTCATGGTCGATGATTTGACCAGCCGGGGCATTGCGGAGCCCTACCGGATGTTCACCTCGCGGGCCGAATTCAGGCTGTCGTTGCGTGCCGACAATGCCGATGAGCGGTTGACGCCGCTGGCGGCCAGGCTGGGCATCGCCTCGGCGCAGCGGATGCAGCGCTACGGGGATGTCATGCAAAGTCTGGATGAGGCTCGGGAGCTGGCGAAGTTGCTCACAATGACGCCCAACGAGGCGGCGCGTCATGGGCTGGAAATCAACCGGGACGGCGTGCGCCGGTCCGGTTATGAATTGCTGTCCTATCCCGACGTCGACTTGGCCCGGTTGGGACGTATCGATTCGCGATTCGCGGCAATCGACGGCAAAACGGCGGAGCGCCTCGAAACAGAGGCGAAATATTCGGTCTATCTCGATCGCCAGAAGACGGATGTCGCGCAGATCCGGCATGAAGAGAGCCGGCTGATCCCCGAGACGGTCGATTTCGCCGGAGTGCCGGGTCTGTCGAACGAGTTGAAGCAGAAGATGCAGGCGCGGCGGCCGCGCTCCATCGCCGATGCCCAGCGCATGGAAGGCATGACGCCGGCGGCGCTGGCGATCATTGTCGCGCATGTCCGTCACGCGGAGAGCGCCCAGCGCCTGCAAAAGGATGTTGCGTGAGTTCTATGACCCTAGCGAGCCTGCAGGACACGGCAGGCCCGGTTTCACGTGAAACATTCGATCGGCTGGTGGCGTTCGAGCAGATGTTCCAGAAGTGGAATCGCAGCATCAATCTGGTGGCGCAATCGACCTCGGGCGACGTCTGGCAGCGTCATATATTGGACAGCGCCCAGCTCGCGCGCATAGAGCCTGCCGCCACACGCTGGGTGGATATCGGCTCGGGCGGCGGATTTCCGGGCCTTGTCATGGCTTTCCTGCTGGCCGAGCGCGACGGCGCCAGCATCGATCTGATTGAAAGCAATCGCAAAAAAGCATCCTTCCTGCAGACCGTCGTCGGGCAGTTCAGCCTGCCGGCGCGGGTGGTGGCGCGCCGCATCGACGACAGTCATGCGCTTGTTTCGACGCCGCAGATCGTCACGGCGCGGGCGCTGGCTCCGCTTTCGACGTTGCTGGACCTGTCGGCGCCCTGGCTGATTTCAGGCGCGCGCGGCCTGTTCCACAAAGGCCGGGATTACCGCACCGAAGTGCAAGAAAGCGTTCACCGATGGTCCTTCGATCTGGTAGAACATCCCAGTGTGACCGACGCTGGCGGCGTCATCCTGGAATTGTCCAACCTGCGACCTGTCTGATCCGTCACTGACAGGCGATTTGGCGCCCAAAATGAATTTCTGGCATAAACCCATGATGAAGAATGGCCCCCGAATCATCACCGTAGCCAACCAGAAAGGCGGCGTCGGCAAGACAACCACCGCCATCAATCTGGCGACCGCGCTGGCCGCGATCGGCGAAAAGGTGCTGATCGTCGATCTCGATCCGCAGGGAAATGCCAGCACCGGTCTCGGCATCGACCGCAAGGATCGGACGGTGTCCTCCTATGACGTGCTGACCGGCGAGCTGGAGCTGGAGGCCGCGGCCATCCCGACGGCGGTGCCCGGCCTGTCGATCGTGCCGTCGACGCTCGACCTGCTCGGCATTGAAATGGAGATCGCCTCCGCGCCCGACCGGGTGCTCAAGTTGCGTAATGCGCTGCGCGCCGCGACCGAGCGCGGCGCACCTTTCGGCTATGTGCTGATCGACTGCCCGCCCTCGCTCAACCTTTTGACTTTGAATTCAATGGCTGCGGCCGATTCTGTTCTTGTGCCGCTGCAATGCGAGTTCTTCGCGCTCGAAGGTCTCAGCCAGTTGCTGGAGACGGTCGAGCAGGTGCGCCGCTCGATCAATCCGGATCTCACCATCCAGGGCATCGTGCTGACCATGTATGACGGCCGCAACAATCTCGCCAACCAGGTGGTGCAGGATGTGCGGGCGCATATGGGCGACAAGGTCTACGAGACCGTCATCCCGCGCAATGTGCGGGTGTCCGAGGCGCCGTCCTACGGCAAGCCGGCGATCCTTTACGATCTGAAATGCTCGGGCAGTCAGGCCTATCTGCAACTGGCGTCGGAAGTGATCCGCCGCGAGCGCAAGTTACGCGCCGCTTGATTAGACTCCCTGCAATTTAAAGAGCCGATTCGATACCGAAACGATCTGCAACCTGGAATAAAGATGAGCGAAGACCTTTCGAGAAAGAGACTGGGGCGTGGGCTGGCGGCGCTGATCGGCGAGATCGATCGCCCAGCTGCGCCTGAAAAACCAGGCATGAGCGCCGACGGCAAGGTGCCGATCGAGTTCCTGACCCCCAATCCGAAGAATCCGCGGCGGCATTTCGGCGACGCCGAGCTGACCGACCTTGCCCAGTCGATCCGCGAACACGGCGTCGTCCAGCCGGTGGTGGCGCGTCCTTCGCCGGCACAGGCCGGCCGTTACGAGATCATCGCCGGCGAGCGGCGCTGGCGGGCGGCGCAGCGCGCCGGGCTTTCCGAGATCCCGGTCATCATCCGCGAGGTCAACGACCGCACCGCGCTCGAGCTGGCGATCATCGAAAACGTCCAGCGCACCGACCTCAATGCGGTCGAGGAAGCACTTGGCTACCAGCAGCTGATCGATGAGCACGGCTACACCCAGGCCGATCTCGGCCAGGTGATCGGCAAAAGCCGCAGCCATGTCGCCAACACGCTCAGGCTCCTGAAGCTGCCGGACGTGATCCGCGACATGCTGGTCGACGGCGCGCTGTCGGCGGGCCATGCCCGTACGCTGGTGACGGCGGAAGATCCGGCCGGCCTTGCCAAGCGTATCGTCGAAGAGGGCCTTTCGGTACGCCAGGCCGAAGCGCTGGCCCAGATACCGGCCGGCACCAGCAGCACCAAGGAAGCCAAGCCGGCGCCAAGTCCGGAGCAAAAGGACGCCGATACGCTGGCGCTGGAAAAGCTGTTGACCGATACGATCGGCATGATTGTGTCAGTGGATCACAAGGGCAAGGGCGGCACTTTGCGGGTTTCATACCGGTCGCTGGAGCAGCTTGATGAGCTGTGCAGAAGGCTGAAGCAGGAGCGTTAGTTAGCCGGCGAAGTATATTGAGACCGGAGATTGCGCATGTGGAAAGGGGCTGGCCGTTTGGCCGGCCTTTTCCTTTTGGGGCGCTGGTGATTGGCGAAATCGGTGACGCCGCGAATCTCCCTCCTTGAGGGGAAATGGCCGGCAGGCCAGAGGGGTCGCCCCACATCAAGCGCCGGGCCCCTGCGGGAACGAAGAAGAGGTCAGCGCCCCACGCGCGGCGGCCCCCTCTGTCGCCTTCGGCGACATCTCCCCCTCGAGGGGGAGATCAGGCTCGCTCCCCAGCCTCGCGCTCTCAACCGCGATCCCAAGCAGCGCCTGCCGCCAGCCCTGCCGCTCGCGGCTTGACAGTGCCAGGCAACGGCGTAACCTATATTAGATATGGCTTAAATTATGGGCCCTAGCGTGCCGGTCAGTCGAGGCGGGGGCTATTTGCCGTTCCTACACAGTCGTGAAATGGCACCGCCCCGCCAATGCGATATGCCGACGCGCCTGACGCAAGTGGGAGGTGCAAATGGCAGTCCGTTGGCAATTGTCCGGAAGTTACTTCGAAAATTGTAGCTGCGATGTCGTATGTCCTTGTCTGCTGTCCACCAACGCGCAGCTGACATCGAAGCCGACGAAAGGTGTTTGCGACGTCGGTTTGGTCTTTCATATCAATACGGGCAACTACGGCGACGTTCGATTGGATGGGCTCAGTGTCGCGATGGTCGCTCACACGCCGGGTCCTATGGCAAACGGCAATTGGACGGCCGCCGCCTATATCGACGAACGGGCCGATGACAGGCAAACAGAGGCGCTAGGTGCCATCTTCACCGGCGCTGCGGGCGGCCCTATGGCGGTGCTGGCACCCATGATTGGCACGAATCTTGGCGCCAAGAAGGTGCCGATAAGCTACCGGATAGACGGCAAGAAGCGGTCGGCGGAGATTGTGGGCGTCATGCAGATGGCGGTCGAGCCGCTGCCGACAATGCGCGAGGACGGGCAGATGTGGGCGGCCACCGGCCATCCTGTCAATCCCGATTGGCTCGCCCTGGCGATGGGGGCGGAAGGCAGTACATTCAGCGATCATGGCATGAGCTGGGACAATTCCCGCCGAAACGGACATTACGCCCCGATCAATTGGTCTGGGCAGCAGTAGCCGTTGGCAGCGTAGCACGGAACGACCTCGTCCATGGCCCCGACGTTGCAGCGATACATCATTCTCGCGCTGCTGATCGCTATCGCTGCGGCGGCGTGGACCCTGCTTGTCTGGCAGCAGATGGCCATGGACGCGGACATGCGCATGGAAATGTACGCACTCACCATGGGTATGAAGGCGCCGCTGTTTCTTGCCATCTGGATGATCATGATGATTGCCATGATGTTTCCGACGGCCGCGCCCATGATCCTGACGTTTCACCAGGTCCAGGCCGGCAAACAGAGCCGGGGCGAGACCTTTGTCTCGAGCTGGGTGTTCGTGGCCGGGTATATGCTGGTTTGGGGCGTGATGGGCTTTATCGCCTTTGCCGGTGCGGCGGGTGCGGAGATGCTTGCCGGGCATGTGGGATTGTCCGCTGCGACGGCCGCGCGTATCGGCGGCGCGCTGCTGATGATTGGGGGCGCCTATCAACTCTCCCTACTGAAAGATCTGTGTCTGGCCAAATGCCGCACGCCGATTGGCTTCATCCTGACCTCATGGCGCGATGGTTATTGGGGTGCGGTTCGCATGGGCCTGGAGCATGGACTTTTTTGCCTGGGCTGCTGCTGGCTTTTGTTTCTCGCCCTCTTTCCTCTCGGGATCATGAACGTCGCCGCAATGGCCGTGGTCACCTTGCTGATCTTTGCGGAAAAGACCCTCCCGTCCGGAGGTGGGATCGCAAAGGTGTCGGGTATCGCTCTGCTTCTTTACGGCGCGGCGGTGCTGGTCTTTCCACAGGCGCTGCCAACCTTCCAGCAGGTGGGCGCCATGACAATGAATTGACCGATGGAGGCAGCGCTCGGCGCCGAGAAGAGGAGGATCGCTCTCCTACCGCTGCGCCAACCTGCTGCTCTCCACCGCAATGCCAAGCAGCGCCTGTCTTGCCAGCGCGACGGAAAGATCCGGCCGCCGCCTGGTCTGCAGCACCGCCGTCTGCAGCCGGGTCAGTGCGCGGCCGAGCGCTTCGGTGCTCCAGCGTTCCAGCGCTTTCTCCACCAGCTTGCGCCTGGAGAAAAACACCGGCGGGCGGGCGGCGGCAACGACCGAGGCGGCGTTGCGGTTGCCGGACTCCATCTGGCCGCGCATGATTTGGATCTGCTGCAACTGCCGCATTGCCGAGGACAGCACCAGGAAAGGCTGGCCGCCGGACTGGCAATGGCGGGTGAAGGCGGTGTCGAAGTCGCCGATCTTGCCTTCGAGAAGCGCGTCGACCGCGTCGTCGAAAGACGCGCCGGAGACATCACCTGACATCGCTTTGACCTCCTCCAGGCCGATCTCGGTCTGGCCATGGGCGTAGAGCACAAGCTTCTCGATCTCACCGCGCGAGGCCAGCCGGTCGCCGCCGAGATTGCGGCGCAGCGCCTGTCTCGCCTCCATGGTCATCGACATGCCGGCCCTGCCCAGTTCGCCGTCGATGACGGTGTCGATGTCGCGGGCTTCATCGGCATAGCAAGGCAGGGCCATGGCATTGTCGGCCGCCTCGACGATGGCGCGCAGGCCGACACCCTTCTTGAGGTCGCCGGCCTCGATGAGAATGATCGCATCGCGCGCGGGTTCGGCCGTCAGCGCCTTGACGTCGTCGGCCAATGCCTTCTGGCCGCTGGCATTGCGCACCCACAGCAGGCGCCGGTCGGAAAACATCGGCACGGTGCGGGCCTCGTCGAGCAGCCGGCCCTCGTCGCGGTCGACCTCCGACCCCTCCAGCCTGACCACCGAGAAGGGATCGTCGAGCGGCAGGCCGGTCTTGCCGGCAAAGGCCTTTGCTCGCTCGGAGACAAGGCCGCGATCGGGGCCGTAAAGCAGGACAATGGAGATCCGCTGGTCCGGCTTCGCGAGCCAGCCATCGACCTCATATGCTTTCTTCTGTGCCATGGCGGGCTGGTTAGCATGATGTGGGGGCGGCATCCAGCTTGGGCGAACCGTCGACCCCCACTCCCTCGAGCTTCGCTCGACACCTCTCCCCCGATCGACGGGGGAGAGGAAGGGCGCGAGTTCGTCGACCAATCACCTTATCTGCCGGCAAACCTCGCCCAACCTTCTCTCTAATTGCGCGCCACCGCCCAACATCGACAAGAAATTTCGCGGACATATCTTCATCTTGGGTGCGGGAGGCTGGATCGGCCGGCGCGGCCGGGACCGACGTCCGCAGGCTACCCGACAAATTCGCACTGGCGGCGCAGATATGCAAATATCTGTTCCAGGCAACATTGGAGGACAAAGGTCATGGCCGATGCTGGGATGTTGCGGTTTCATGTTCCGGAACCGGAAGTGCGGCCGGGCGGAACGCCTGACTTTTCCAACGTGCCGATCCCCAAGGCCGGCTCGGTGCCGCGCCCGGAGATCGATGTCGATCCGCGCACCATCCGCGATCATGCCTTCTCGATCATCCGCGTGCTGAACCGCACGGGCGAGGCCGTCGGCCCGTGGGCCGGCCTGCTGTCCAGCGACGAGCTTCTCACCGGCCTGCGCCACATGATGACGCTGCGGACCTTCGATGCGCGCATGCAGATGGCGCAGCGGCAGGGCAAGACCTCGTTCTACATGCAGCATCTGGGCGAAGAGGCTGTGGCTTGCGCCTTCCGCAAGGCACTGGCGCCGGGCGACATGAACTTTCCGACCTATCGCCAGGCCGGGCTGCTGATTGCCGATGGCTACCCGATGGTCACGATGATGAACCAGATCTATTCCAACGAAGCCGACCCGCTGAAGGGCCGGCAATTGCCGGTCATGTATTCGTCGAAGGAGCACGGCTTCTTCTCGATCTCCGGCAATCTGGCGACGCAGTACATCCAGGCGGTCGGCTGGGCGATGGCCTCGGCGATATCGAACGATTCGCGCGTCGCAGCCGCGTGGATCGGCGACGGCTCGACGGCCGAGTCCGATTTCCACTCGGCGCTGGTGTTCGCCTCCACCTACAAGGCGCCGGTCGTGCTCAATGTCGTCAACAACCAGTGGGCGATCTCGACCTTTCAAGGCATCGCGCGCGGCGGTTCGGGCACGTTCGCGGCGAGGGGCCTCGGCTTCGGCATCCCGTCGCTGCGCGTCGACGGCAACGACTACCTCGCCGTCCACGCCGTGGCCAAATGGGCGGCGGAGCGGGCGCGCAGCAATCTCGGGCCGACGCTGGTCGAATATGTCACCTACCGTGCCGGCGCACATTCGAGCTCGGACGACCCGTCCGCCTACCGGCCGAAGACTGAATCCGACGCTTGGCCGCTCGGCGACCCGATCGTGCGGCTGAAGAACCATCTCATCGCGCTCGGTGTCTGGTCGGACGAGCGTCACGCGCAGGCCGAGGCGGAAATCCTCGACACGGTTATCGCGGCGCAGAAGGAAGCCGAAGGCCACGGCACGCTGCATGCCGGCGGCAAGCCGTCGACGCGCGACATGTTCGAAGGGCTCTACGCCGAAATGCCGCCGCATCTCAGACGCCAGCGCCAACAGGCGGGAGTCTGAGCCATGCCGAGACGGACCATGATCGAGGCCATTCGCGATGCCATGGATGTGTCGATGGGGCGCGACGAGAAAGTCGTCGTGTTCGGCGAGGACGTCGGCTTCTTCGGTGGCGTCTTCCGCTGCACGCAGGGCTTGCAGGCCAAATACGGCAAGAGCCGCTGCTTCGATGCGCCGATCAACGAATCCGGCATTGTCGGCTCGGCCATCGGCATGGCCGCCTATGGCTTGAAGCCGTGCGTGGAAATTCAGTTTGCCGACTACATGTACCCGGCCTACGACCAGCTGACCCAGGAAGCGGCACGGCTGCGCTACCGCTCCAACGGCGATTTCACCTGCCCGATCGTGGTGCGCATGCCGACCGGCGGCGGCATTTTTGGCGGCCAGACGCACAGCCAGAGCCCTGAGGCGCTGTTCACCCATGTGTCGGGGCTGAAGACGGTGGTACCGTCCAACCCGCACGACGCCAAGGGGCTTTTGATCGCGGCGATCGAGGATCCGGATCCGGTGATCTTCCTCGAGCCGAAGCGGCTCTACAACGGTCCGTTCGATGGTCATCACGACCGGCCGGTGACACCCTGGTCGAAGCATGAGCTGGGCGAGGTGGCCGACGGCCACTACACGGTGCCGCTCGGCAAGGCGGCGATCCGCAGGGCAGGCTCGGCCCTCACCGTGCTCGCCTACGGCACCATGGTCTATGTCGCGCAGGCGGCTGTCGAAGAAACAGGCATCGATGCCGAGATCATCGACCTCAGGACCCTGCTGCCGCTCGATCTCGATACGATCGTCGCCTCGGTGAAAAAGACCGGGCGCTGCGTCATCGTGCATGAGGCGACGCTGACCTCGGGCTTCGGCGCCGAGCTGTCGGCGCTGGTGCAGGAAAACTGTTTCTATCACCTCGAAGCGCCGGTTGCTCGCGTTGCCGGCTGGGACACGCCCTATCCGCATGCGCAGGAGTGGGATTATTTTCCCGGTCCCGCCCGCGTTGGCCGTGCCTTGCTTGAAACCATGGGAGCCTGAGATGGGCGAACACATCATCAAGCTGCCCGATGTCGGCGAAGGCGTCGCCGAGGCCGAGTTGGTCGAATGGCACGTCAAGGTCGGCGATATCGTCCGCGAGGACACTGTGCTCGCCGCCGTCATGACCGACAAGGCGACGGTTGAAATCCCGTCGCCGGTCGATGGCGAGATCCTGTGGCTGGGCGCCGAGATCGGCGACACGGTGGCCATCGGCTCGCCCATCGTGCGGCTGAAGGTGGCGGGCGAGGGCAACGCCAAGCCGCAAGGCGCCGAAGCGGAAGCGGTGTCCGCTGAGCCTCCGGCAAAACTTCCGACGCCGAAGCCCGAGGCTGCTGCGCCGGTCGTGAAGGCATCACCAAAGAGCGACGAGCCCAAGGCGAAACCGGCAGCCTCACAGAAAAGCACGGCGCAGCCTTCCGTCCCCGGCGCGCCGCGGCCTGAAGGCGAAAGACCGCTGGCGTCGCCGGCCGTTCGTCTGCGGGCAAAAGAAGCCGGCATCGATCTCAGGCAGGTTGCCGGATCCGGTCCGGCCGGTCGCATCGGCCATGAGGACATCGAAGCGTTCCTGGCGCGCGGGCCGCAGGTCGCAAAGGCATCCGGCCTCGCCCGCAACGATGCTGTGCAGGATATCAAGGTGGTCGGCTTGCGGCGCAAGATCGCCGAGAAGATGTCGCTGTCCAAATCGCGCATTCCGCACATCACCTATGTCGAGGAGATCGACGTCACCGCACTGGAGGAATTGCGCGCGGCGCTCAACAAGGAGAAGCGTCCTGGCGTGGAGCGGCCGAAACTGACGCTGCTGCCGTTCCTGATGCGGGCGATGGTCAAGGCGATCGCGGACCAGCCCAATCTCAATTCCCTGTTCGACGACGAGGCCGGCATCGTCCATCAGCATGGCGGCATCCATATCGGCATCGCCGCACAGACGCCGTCGGGGCTGGTGGTTCCGGTGGTCAGGCACGCTGAGGCGCGCGACATCTGGGATTGCGGCGCCGAGGTCATCAGGCTGGCCGAGGCGGCCAAGTCCGGCACGGCAACACGCGACGAGCTGTCCGGCTCGACCATCACCATCACCTCGCTCGGCGCCATGGGCGGCGTGGCGACGACGCCGGTCATCAACCATCCTGAAGTGGCGATCGTCGGCGTCAACAAGATGATGGTGCGGCCGGTGTGGGACGGCACCCAGTTCATGCCGCGCAAGATGATGAACCTGTCGTCGAGCTTCGACCATCGGGTGATCGATGGGTGGGATGCGGCGGTGTTCATCCAGCGGATCAAGACGCTGCTGGAAACGCCGGCGCTGATTTTCGTGGATTGAGGGGATGAGAACGGTCGCAAGGGCCCCCTCACCCGGATTGCCAAAACCGAATTGCGAAGGGCAATTCGGGGCAATCCGACCTTTCCCCGAGGGGAGAGGAGGTCGCCGGCGTCTGTGCTCGCCTCTTCTCCCCACCGGGGAGAAGGTGGCCGCGAGGCGGCCGGATGAGGGGGCCTTCGCCACCAGAAAGAGCGTGCCATCATGAAAGAAATCTCCTGCAAGCTGCTCGTCATCGGCGCCGGGCCCGGCGGCTATGTCTGCGCTATTCGGGCCGGACAGCTCGGCGTCGATACGGTGATCGTCGAGGCCGGCAAGCCGGGCGGCACCTGCCTCAATGTCGGCTGCATCCCGTCCAAGGCGCTGATCCATGCGGCGGAGGAGTTCGAGAAGGTGTCGCACATGGCGGGCGGCAAGAGCCCGCTCGGCAT
>NZ_RZQA01000839.1:0-2792 GCF_004022915.1 Mesorhizobium sp. M7A.F.Ca.US.006.04.2.1 | reverse complement strand
TCGCCAAGCAGCATCCAGACATCGTGCTCGACATCCAGCTCGACGACCGCTTCGTCGATCTGGTCGAGGAAGGCTTCGACCTTGCGGTGCGCATCTCGCGGCTGGAGAACTCGTCGCTGATCGCCAGGCGTCTGGCGCCGTTTTCGATAAAGCTCTGCGCCTCCCCCGAACTGATCGCCAAGCATGGCACGCCGACACGGCCGCAGGATCTCAGCCGCATGCCTTGCATCGTCGACACCAATGGCCGCGGACTGAACAACTGGCCGTTCAAGGGCGACAATGGCGATCCGGTCAGCGTTTCGGTGTCGGGTCCGATCGAGGTCAACAGCCCGATGACGGCGAGAGCCGCGGCCGTGTCCGGGCTGGGATTCACCGTCCTGCCGGATTTCATTGCCGCGCCCGACCTCGCGAGCGGCCGGCTGGTGTCGGTGATAGATGACCGTATCCTGTCGGGCGGCGGCATCTTCGCCGTCTACCCGCACCGCCGCTATCTGCCGGCCAAGGTCCGCGTTTTCGTCGACTTCCTGGTGCAGTGGTTCAGGACGCGTGAAGTTGCCTGACCCACTTCAGCCGAGCAGCGGTCCCAATTTCGCCCCCTTTCTGGTAACTCTCGGCAACTCTTCCGAAGCCTAGGGAATCGCGACCGAGAATGCACCTGAAACGGCACGCAATCATGCTGGCTTCGGCCTTGGCGGCTAGCTTTGCCGCCACTGGACCCGCTTACGTGCATCCACACGTCTTCGCCGAGGCTCGCCTCGATGTGATCCTCTCCCCGGATCACCAAAGCGTGAAGGCTCTGCGTCATCTCTGGCGCTTCGACGACCTGTTTTCCTCGACGGTGATGATGGAGTTCGACAAGAACTCCGACCTGAAGCTCGACGACAAGGAGCTGAAGGAAGTCGCCGACACCGTTCATGCCTCGCTGGCGGAGTTCAATTACTTCCAGCTCGTCACCGTCGACGGCAAGGACGTGGCGATGACGCCGCCGCCGCATCTGATGGCCAATTTCGACAACGACCAGCTGATCATCCTGTTCGAGTCCGAACCGAAGGTGCCGATCAAGCTCAACGGCAAGATCGATATCGGCGTCTACGATCCGACATTCTACACGGCGATCGACTTCACCGAGGACTCCAACATCACGGTCGAAGGCCTGCCCTCGAACTGCACCAGCAAGGTGGTCCGTCCCGACCCCGACGAGGCCATCAAGGAAAACCAGAAGACCCTCACCGATGCCTTTTTCAACGATCCGACCGGCACCGATATGAGCAAGATCTTCGCCACCAAGCTCGAACTGACCTGTCAGCCAGAAGGATGAAGCCGGTGACGAAACCGTCCCTGCGTTTGGCATTCGGCCTGTTGGCCCTCACAGTCGCCATGATGCATTTCGCCGACGCCGCTCATGCCCAGAGTTCGCTCGGCATCGGCGTCAATGACGGCATGGCGCCCACCACCGGCCCGTTCGCCCATATTCTGATGTGGATCAATCTCAGGCAGCAGGAATTCTACCGCGCGCTGGCAACGGCGATGAAGGCGATGCGCCAGGACGGCAGCAAGATCTGGATACTCGTCGGCCTGTCCTTCGCCTACGGTATTTTCCATGCCGCCGGCCCCGGTCACGGCAAGGCGGTGATCTCGTCCTACATGGTGGCCAATGAAGTGGCGTTGCGGCGCGGCATCCTCTTGTCCTTCGTCTCGGCGCTGCTGCAGGGCCTGACCGCGGTCGCGGTGATGGGGGTCGCCTATTTCGTCCTGCGCGGCACCTCCGTCTCGATGACGGACGCAGCCTGGTTCATGGAGATCATGAGCTTTGTCTTCGTCACCCTGTTCGGCGCCTGGCTGCTGTGGCGCAAACTCGGTCCTTCCGTCCTGCGTCTGTTCGGCAAGGGCCCGGCCTACAGCCCGTCGGCGGCTCATGCCGGCCATTCTCACGCCGGTCATTCTCACGGGGGTCATTCGCACGGCGCGCATTCGCATGCCGGCCATTCCCATGCAGCTCACAGCCATTCGGCGCATGCCCATTCGCACGCGCTGCACGCGCATGACCATGTGCACGGCCCTTCGCACGATCATCACGATCATGCCGAACACGATCATGCTCATCACGATCACGCGGCCGGCGAAGTCTGCGACACCTGCGGCCATTCGCACGCACCCGATCCGGCGCTGCTGTCGGGCGACCGCTTCGACTGGCGCACGGCCTGGACAGCGGTGGCGGCGGTCGGCATCCGCCCCTGCTCCGGCGCGCTGATCGTGCTCAGCTTCGCCCTGCTCAACGGCCTCTGGCTCGGCGGCCTGCTGTCGGTGCTGGCAATGTCGCTGGGCACCGCCATCACCGTTTCGGCACTGGCGACGCTGGCGGTGACCGCCAAGAACTGGGCGGTCTATTTCGCCGGCGACGGCCGCATGGGCAACCGCATCCACTCGATCGTCGAGATCGGCGGCGCCGCCTTCGTGTTCCTGTTCGGACTGCTGCTGCTGTCGGCAAGCCTGGCGAGCGGCGGATGATGCCCGGCGCCACGAGGGTCGGAGTTTAACCCGCGATCTTGCCGCCGAGCTCATCCTCGATGTGAGCGCGGATGATCTCGTCAAAACTCTTTTCGGCGCTGAAGCCAAGCTCCCGCGACCGCTTTGCCTCGAAGCGCGTCGGCCAGCCCTTGACGATCGCCCAGATCGTGTCATCCGGAACCTCGCGGATCAGGCCTGCCGCCTTCGGCCCGGCGATGCGTTCCAGCGCCTCGATCTGCTCGCCGACGGTGACGGCGACGCCGGGCATGGTCAGATTGCGGCGT
>NZ_RZQA01000838.1:0-2797 GCF_004022915.1 Mesorhizobium sp. M7A.F.Ca.US.006.04.2.1 | reverse complement strand
GTGCCTTGACATCGTGATGTGGGTAAGGCGCCTGCCGCACCGGCGCATTCGCCATGCGGCGCAGCGCCACCTCGCTCAACGTGGCGAGGTCGACCAGCGCCACCTTGGCGTTGGTCTTGCCGATGTCGATGACGGCGATGTGACGCATCGCACTCATGCCATGTGGAACATTGTTTCCAGCTTCACGGCCACCGGCTCGTTGTCCAGCCTGGTCTCCATGATGTCGGCCATGTGGGCCCACCAGCGCTGCATCACCGAATGTCCGGGCAATTCGTCCATGCGGTGGTCGTCTTGCCGCCACAGCACACCGAACAGGATATTGGTCTCCTCGTCGAGATGGATGGAATAATCGGAGACGCCGGCCTGCTTCAGTAGCGCGACCAGCGACGGCCAGATCTCGTCATGGCGCTTCTTGTACTCTGCCTTCATGCCGGGCTTCAGCTTCATCTTGAACGCGTATTTCTTGGCCATCAACGCCCTCCGCGCAGCCGCCGCCAGACGATCGGCAAGGCAATGACGATGATCAGCAGCAGGCCGATGAAGATCGACATGACGATGCCCGGCACATTGAGCAGGCCAAGTCCGAAGGTCACCAGCCCCATGATGAAGGCGGCCAGGACGACCCCAAGAATGCTGCCGGCGCCACCGAGGATACTGACGCCGCCGAGCACCACCATGGTGATGACTTCCAGCTCGTAGCCTTGTGCGATCGAGGGCCGCGTCGAACCGAGGCGCGAGGTGATCAGCACCGAGGCGATGCCCGACATCAGCCCGGTCAGGCAAAACAGGATGAACTTGGTGCGGCCGACGCGCACGCCGGAAAATTGCGCAGCGACCGGATTGTTGCCGATGGCGAAGACGCGTCGGCCGAAACTCGTGCGGTGCAAGAGGAACCAGTAGACGACAGCCGCGATCAGGAACAGCACCAGCTCGAACGACACCACCCACCAGACATAGCCCTGGCCGAAGAAGGCGAAGCTTGAGGGATAGCCTTTGTAGGCCTGGTCGCCGAGGATGATGAAGGCGATGCCGCGAAACAGGCTCATCGTGCCGATGGTGACGACGATCGAGGGCAGGCCGAGCCTTGTCACCAGCAGCCCGTTGAAGGCGCCGCAGCCTAACCCGACGACGATGCCGATCAGCACCAGCACGGGCGTGCCGGCGCCGGCCTGCACCGCCATGCCCATCATGGTCGACGCCAGCGCAATGATGGCGGCCACCGACAGATCGATCTCGCCCGAGATGATCAGCAGCGCCATGGCGAAGGCGATCAGGCCCTTCTCGGTGAAATTGAAGGTCAGATCGGACAGCGAGTACGGGTCGAGGAAATAGGGCGAGGCGAAGCTGTTGATGGCGAAGATGGCGACGGCCACCACGACCAGCAGCGCTTCCCAGGAAAAGATCGCCGAACGCAGCGGCTTGTCGAGCCGGTCGGGAATGTGGCGCGGGGCAGGGATGTCGGTCACGCCTCCACCTTTCTGAGGATGATGCGGCCTTGCTGGCGCTCGCCGCGCGCATTGAGCACGACGGCCAGAATGATTGCGCTGCCCGAAATCGCCATCTGCCAGAAAGGCGAGATGTTGATGACCGGCAGCGCATTGGAGATGATGCCGAGGAACAGTGCGCCTAATACCGCGCCGCCGACCGAGCCGATGCCGCCGGCGATCGAGATGCCGCCGATGACGCAGGCGGCGATGATGTTGAGCTCATAGCCATTGGCGACCTCGACCGAGGCGATCACGTAGCGCGAGATCCAGAGATAGCCTGACAGGCCGCCAATCATGCCGGAGATGCAGAAGACGATGAATTTCGTCCGGCCGACATCGATGCCGGCATAGACGGACGCCGTCGGGTTGACGCCGATCGCGTAGATCGAGCGGCCGAGCGCGGTGCGTGTCATCACAACGAAGAACAGCGCAATGACCAGGATGGCGATCCACGACAGCACCGGAATGCCGAGGAAGGCCGCGCGCTGGAAGCCGATGAACTCCGGGCTCATCTTGTCGGCATTGACCCAGGCACCGCCGGACAGGACGAAGGTGGCGCCGCGATAGATGGTCAGTGTGCCCAAAGTCACCACGATCGAGGGAATGTTCAGCCGCCAGACCAAAAGGCCGTTGATGGCGCCGAGCACCAGGCCGACCAGTAGTGCGATGACGATCAGCAGCGGGATCGGGATTGCCGGATGCGCGGCGTTCAGCATCGCCACCACCATGCCGGTGAAGCAGAGATTGGACGCCATCGACAGGTCGATCGACCGGGTCAGGATGACCACCATCTGGCCAAGCGCCAGGATCATCAGGATCGAGGTGTCGTTGAACACCTGGCGCAGATTGGCCGGATCGGCGAAGGCCGGAAAACGCGTCGAGATCAGCCCGATCAAGACGATGATGGCAGCAGCCAGCCAGATTTCGCGGTATTTGAGGAAAGCCTTCATGCCGCGATCCCTGCTGCCGTCCGAACCAGCGTCTCGGCGTCCAGCTCCTTGTTGTCGTAGACCGCCGCGACAAGCCCCTCGCGCATGACCACGACACGGTCGGACATGCCGAGGATTTCGGGCAGCTCGGACGACACCATGATCACCGACAGGCCTTGCGCCACCAACTCGGCCATGAAGCCGTGCACGGCGGCCTTCGAGCCGATGTCGATGCCCTTGGTCGGCTCGTCCAGGATGATCACCTTGGGCGACGTCGCCAGCCATTTGGCGATGACGATCTTCTGCTGGTTGCCGCCCGACAGTGTGCCGACATCCTGGCTGAGCGAAGAGGCCCTGAGGTCGAGTCGCTCGGTGTAGGAG
>NZ_RZQA01000837.1:0-2799 GCF_004022915.1 Mesorhizobium sp. M7A.F.Ca.US.006.04.2.1 | reverse complement strand
GCTTTGGCGTGATCGATGCTGGATTTCATAAACCAGGATCTGTCGTCCATCGGGTATGCTTAGCCGAGACCACGCCTCGAATCCACAGACTGCCTCCCCGGGCAGACGCAATTGAAGTATGTAGAGCTTGCTGGCTCGTTCGTTCGCCGCTCAGCAGACCGAGGTTGCCGTCGGTTGCAGCGTACTCAACCGCATGCTGGCGTGCGCATGAGTCTGTCCGACATCAAGTCCGGCAGCTATAATCGGCAACTTCAAAGACCGAAATGCGCTCGATTTCATATCCGCGCACCAACGCCGCATCTATATGGCCGAGTTGGTGCGCTGCGCAGTATCGGCGGCGATATCTTTAGCAGCCGTTTACCGGAGCGCGATAGGTCCTGTGTATGCAATACTGTCGGATGACGTAAGGAACCGCCGTGCCGCACAGAGCAGCAGCCCTAGCCGGCCGTTCTACGCCCCGCCTGCATCGTTTCATGAGCGTGATGCTCGAGCTGGCTCCGGGCGTTCTCGTGCCGCGTCAGGAAACGGAGTTGCTCGGACAGAGCGCGCTTGCGATTCTTCGCGATCGCGCGCCCGGCCCGATGGTGATCGACATGTGCTGCGGCTCCGGCAACCTTGCTCTGGCGATCGCGGCGGAAGTTCCGTCGGCCCGCGTCTGGGGGGTGGACGTGACTGACAGCACGTTCGCGCTCGCCCGGAGCAATGCCGAACGCTTGGCCCTTCAGGCCCGGGTCACCATCCGGAAAGGGGATCTGTTCGGTGCGCTGGAGGGCGATGGGCTTATCGGCGCAGCGGACCTGATTGTCTGCAATCCGCCCTATATCTCGACCGCGCGCCTCGAAGGCGAGAGCGCGCATCTGCTTGAGGGCGAGCCGCGCGAGGCCTTCGACGGGGGGCCTTACGGCATCTCGATCCAACAGCGGCTGATCCGGGACGCAATCGATTTCCTCAAGCCTGATGGCTGGCTGCTGTTCGAGTTCGGCCAGGGGCAGGACCGCCAGGTGGCTGCCCTGATAGCCAGAGCCAAGGCCTATGAACCCGTGACATTCGCCAAGGATGAGGTCGGAATGCCGCGTGTCGCACTCCTTCGCAAGCTTGGGAACGGTGCGCCCGCGATCTCATCCTCCGCGAGTTTGGCATGAGCCAGATTCGTCCCCTGCAGGCTGCGGATATTCCGGCCGTCGCCGGGCTCTTTCAAAGAACCTTCCGGGACGGTGGCAAGCCGCCGCCTCCGGCGCTCGAGACTTATCTGCGCTGGCACTATCTCGAAGGCCCGGTCTGCGATCCGGAGATCGCGTCTCTCGTCCATATTGCGAGCGAAGGCGACATTTCAGGCTTTGTCGGCGTGAATGTGCTGCCGATGAGGCATGGCCAGTGCAAGCTGCGCGCCGCCATCTGTGGTTCGCTCATGGTCGAACCGCGGGCGAACGACCCGATGGCCGGCGCAAGGCTGCTCAGGACATTCCTGGCCGGGCCGCAGGACATCTCCTTCAGCGAAACCGCAAATGCCCTCTCGACGCAGATGTGGACGAAACTGCGCGGGGTCGCCCTGCCGCAATACAGCCTGGACTGGATCCGGGTCATCCGACCTTCGGCCTTCCTGCTCGATCTAGCATCGCGGCGAGCCGGCGCCGTGCGCTTGCTTGACCCGCTCGCGCGCGGACTCGATCGCTATCTTCGCGGACGGATGCAGGAGAACGAGATGCGCTGGTCCGGGGTCCCGGAACTCTGGAATGGCAAGGGCGGCCTCAAGGTAGCCGAAATCGATCAAGCCGGTTTTGCGGCTCTTTTGGACCCGTTAACGCGGCAGTTCCCGCTCCGCCCCGACTGGAGTGCCGAGCAGCTTGCGCATATCCTCGCGGAGGCTTCCCAGAAGCCGGACTATGGTGATGCCGTGTTCGCGTCCGTCTCCTGCCCCAGCGGGGGGCTGGTGGGCGCCTTCCTCTATCACACCCGCCCGGGCAGGATGGCGCGCGTGCTGCAGGTTCTGGCCCTGCCGGGGCAAGCTGGTTCCGTCGTCGACTGCTTGATTGGCGATGCGGCGCGGCGTGGCGCCGCCGGCCTGCGCGGCCGGACGCAACCCGCCCTGCTCGCAGCGATGCTGGGCCGGCGGGTCGCCTTCACTCAACCGGCCTCGACCGTGGTGCATTCGCGCGACGAGGAGCTGGTGAACGCGTTTCTGAGCTCGCAAGGCTTCTTCAACGGGCTGGCCGGCGAGCGCTGGAATCGCTTGGCCGGGGAGCAGTTCGAATAGGCCGTCATTTGCCCGCGCGGCGACGTAATCCCGATGGTCGCGCCAATCTCAGCTGGCGATTTCCTCGACGGGGCGGACGAGCTGCGGGCCAAGGTGCAGATGGCGCGTCGCCCGGCGCTTGGCGGCGATATCGGCCCAGACGCGTTCGACCTCGACCGCAGTCAGCTCCGCGGCGGCGCCGACCTCCACGGCTGAAAGGCCGTTATTCAGGCCGAAGAGGCAAATATCCATGCGGTCATAGGGCAGGGAGAAGTAGAACTCTTCCTGCGTCTGCTCGAGGGAATAGGTGTCGGTCGTCGGCGCCCTGCGGCAGATTTCCTCGGGAATGCCGAGATGGGCGGCAAGTGCATAGACCTGGCTCTTGTAGAGATGGGCGATCGGTTTGACGTCAGCCGCGCCGTCGCCATTCTTCACGAAGAAGCCTTGGTCGTATTCGAGCCGGTTCGGCGTGCCGAGCACGGCGAAATTCAGCCGGTCGGCGTGATAGTACTCGATCTGTTTGCGCGTGCGCTGCTTCATGTTGGTGGCGGCGACGATGCCGAGAT
>NZ_RZQA01000836.1:0-2799 GCF_004022915.1 Mesorhizobium sp. M7A.F.Ca.US.006.04.2.1 | reverse complement strand
TGTCGAGGTCTTTGACATCAAGCCTGGCGAAACCGCCGAGGCTGCGTTGCAGCGCCTGTTCCTGGAAAAGACCGACAAGGCCGTCAGCGCCCGCTGTGTGCTGGCGCCTTACACCGAGGGCACGGTACCCGCCGGCGTCAAACGCTACACATTCAGCCCCGACGCCGCCTATGCGAAAGAGCTGAAAGCACTTGCCAGCTCCGACGAGATTCCCGAACCGCCCTGCGGCGACTGGGGTGAAATGCCTGACGGCATGCAGTATTTCGAGGTGCCCGCGGGTGAGGGGTACAGCCTGCTTTTTGTGCGCATCGGCCAGGACGAGCCATTGTTTGACGAGCAGACGCTACGCGTCTTGCCGAGGGGGTGAGAAGCGCTTTCTCGCCAGGTCAGGCGGATTCGGTCACCGCACCGATCCGCCGGTAGACGAATGCTTCTTCTCTCGAAGGAACTGTGGCAATGCGCTTGGCTTCGTCGATCAGCATTGCCATGCGAGCATGGATCGGCGATTTCGCGCAAGCCGGGTCCGTTGCAGCGGCATCGCCGGCGATCGCCATCGCCTGGCAGCGGCAGCCGCCCCAGTCGATCTCGCGCCGCTCACAGCCGCGGCATGGCTCCTGCATCCAGTCCGTACCGCGAAAGGCATTGAACGCCGGCGAATCGGCCCAGATTGAGGACAGCCTGCGTGGTTCGAAACGCTCGAAGCTGAGCGACGGGATCGTCTGTGCGGCATGGCAGGGCAGTACGGTGCCGTCAGGCGTCACCATGAAGGCGTCCCGCGCCCAGCCGCCCATGCACGGCTTGGGATAGATCGCGAAATAGTCCGGCGTCACAAAATCGATGTTGATGATGCCGGCCAACCGCTCCTGTGCCTCCGCGACGATCTCCGCCTGCCTATCGACCGCTTCACGCTCCGGCATCAGTTGATCGCGATTGGTCAACGCCCAGCCGGCATATTGCACATTGGCGATCTCGAGCCTCTCCGCGCCCAACGAAAGGGCGAGATCGATGAATTCCGGCACCTCCTCGATGTTATGGCGATGGATCGGCGCGTTGATGGTTAGAGGCAGACCGGCCGCGCGCGCGCGGCGTGCCGTCTCCAGCTTCTTTTCGTGGGCACCCTTGTGGTTGCCGATGCGATCCGTGGTCGCCGGCCGCGCGCCCTGAAAGCTCAGTTGCAGATGGTCTAGACCGGCTTCGGCAAATGCCTCGATACGGCCCTCGACGATGCCAACGCCCGCGGTAATCAGATTGGTGTAGACGCCGCGCCCCGCAAGCCCGGCGATCAATTGCGCGAGGTCGCGGCGCAGTGTCGGCTCGCCACCGGACAGATGCACCTGGAGCACGCCGAGATCGGCGGCCTCCGAGAACAGGGCGAGCCAGGTCTCTGTGTCGAGTTCGCGATTGGCCTTGAGCAGTTCGAGCGGATTGGAGCAATAAGGGCATTGCAGCGGGCAGCGATGCGTCAGTTCCGCCAGCATGCCGATTGGAGGGAGGAGGGGCGTGCTCATAGCCTCACCAGCAGCTTGTCCGACCATTCCTGCAGGAAGGCGATGACGTCGGTCGCCACGGCCTCCTGTTCGGCCTCATAATCGGCGGCAAGGCCGGCAATGATGTCGCCGACCGTGGACCGTCCATCGCAGCGTCGCAATATGTCGAGACTGACATCGTTCGGCCAGAATATCTTTTCCGGTGAAAGCACGGCGAATGCCTGCCGCAAGGGATCGTATTGTATGCGCACGTGCTTCGGCAGCGAAGGTACCGATCGCAACGACACCACAGCTCTTTCGCGCAGCGCCATCATAGGGCTGCCTCGGGCTGGAAGGCGCCGGGCGGTATGTTTCCCTGCTCGCCATAGGCGTGTTGAAGCGCGTCAAGCATGGCCCAGAGTATATCGCATTTGAACACCAGTGCATCGATTGCCTGCTGCTGGCGCTCCGCCGTATCGGCGTGGCTGAGCACGTAGGCAAGGGCGAAGTCGGCGTCACGCGAGGCCTGTTCGGGCCGTTGCTTGAAATAGGCCAGCGTATCCTCGGTGATGTAGTCGTATTTGGCCAGCATTGCCGGCACCCGCTCGCCGATGATGAGTGGCGAGAACATCTCGGTCAGCGAGGACGCGACCGCCTCGAACAGCGTCCGGTTTGTGCAAAAGGAAAGGTAAGCGCCCACCGCGAAGCGTGTCGCCGGCAGTGCCAGCCTTTCGCTCTTCACGGCCTCGGCGTCCAGGCCGAGCGAAGTTGCCAGATGCAGCCAGCGCGCGATGCCGCCGCTCCAGCCGTCCTCGCCGTCATGATCCTCGATCCGCTTGCGCCACGCGGCACGAAACGCTGGATCCTCGGCATGTACGAGTATCATGGCATCCTTGCGTGGGATGACCGCCTGATAGCAATAGCGGTTCAGCGCCCAGGCCTTCATCTCGGCCTTCGACAACGCGCCGCTGGTCATCCTGTGGTGAAAGGGATGGCGATTGTGATAGCGCTCGGCGCCAACCTGCCTCAGCACGGCTTCGAGAGCGCTCGTGGAGAGTCCGCCTTTGGCTGCATCGCGGAAGTCGCTCAAAATTCCATCTCCATACCGTCGTTTGCGATTTCCCAGCCTGCCGCCTTGACCGCCGCGTGTTCGGCGGAACTCTCGTCAAGGATGGGGTTGGTGTTGTTGATGTGGACGAAGACGCGACGGCCGACCTTCACATTGGCCAAGCCTGCAATCGAACCCAATTCTCCCGAGATCGCCAGATGCCCCATGCGCGCGCCGGTTTTCTGACCGACGCCGGCGACGATCATCTCGTCGTCGGTGTAGACC
>NZ_RZQA01000835.1:0-2805 GCF_004022915.1 Mesorhizobium sp. M7A.F.Ca.US.006.04.2.1 | reverse complement strand
GGGGCCCCCCGCCAATCTCGGCGTCGGCTTGCTGTTCAACGCCTTCGCCGCGGTCGTCATCGGCGGCGTCAGCCTCAAAGGCGGCGTCGGCACCCTCCCCGGCGTCTATGCCGGCGTGCTTTTGCTCTCGGCCATCAACACGGCGATCAATTTGATGGGCCTGCCGGCCAATTTCACCCAGGTGATTCATGGCCTGCTGGTGCTGGCCGCGGTGCTGCTCGACGCCTTCAAGCAAACCATTCGCCAAAGACTCGCATGACAGGACGGCTCGCATGACAGGACGGCTAAAAGACAAGGTGGCGCTCATCGTCGGCGCCGCCCGCGGCATCGGCAAGGGCATTGCGCTCCGCTTTGCCGAAGAGGGAGCGCGGCTGGTGCTCGCCGACACCGAAGTCGAAGCCGGGCAAGCGACCGCTGGCGAGTTGGGCGTCCCCTTCATCCGCACCGACATCTCGCAAATGAGCGACGCCGAGGCCGCCGTGGCGCTGGCGCTGAAGCAGCATGGCCGTCTCGACATCATCGTGCAGAATGCCGGCATCTATCCCTGGCAGCTGATCGAGAACACCAGCGCCGACGACTGGGACCGCGTCATGGCGGTCAATCTGCGCGGCACCTTCAATGCCAGCCGCGCGGCCCTGGTGCCGATGAAGGCGCAACGCTTCGGCCGCATGCTCTACACCTCCTCCATCACCGGTCCGCATGTCACCAGCCCGGGCCATGGCCACTATTCGGCCAGCAAGGCCGGCATCAACGGCTTCATCCGCGCCGCGGCACTGGAATTCTCCGGCTACGGCATCACCGTCAACGGCGTCGAGCCCGGCAACATCCTGACCGAAGCGATCGAGCTGCATCGCGGCGAGGCGTTCATCAAGAACATGGAGGATTCCATCCCGCTTGGCCGCCTCGGCAGCCCGCGCGACGTCGCCAATGCCTTCCTGTTCCTCGCCTCGGACGATGCCAGTTACATCACCGGCACGACCATCGTCGTCGATGGTGGGCAGTTGCTGCCCGAAGGCAGCGATTTCCGGCTCGTTCCGCCATGATCATCGATTTCGGCGATGGCTTCTTCCTGCGCCAGGCGACCGAGGCCGACCATCCAGCACTTGCCATGATCTGCCTCAAGACCGGTGATGCCGGCCAGGATGCAACCGGTCGCGAAGACGCTCCGGATCTGTTGGGCCAAATCTACACCATCCCCTACCAGGTGCTGGAGCCCGACCTCGCTTTCATCGTCGATGGGCCAACGGGCGCCGCGGGCTATCTGCTGGGTGCAAAAGACACAAAGGCTTTCAATGCAGGCCTGGCAGCAAGGTGGTATCCGCGCCTTCGCGCGCAGGTGACCGATCCCGGACCCGACCGCACGCGCTGGAGCGGCAGCGACTGGGCTCGCCACCAGATCCATCATCGCGACTTCACCATTCCGCCGGCCCTGGCTGCCTACCCTTCGCACGGTCATATCGACCTGTTGCCGCAAGCGCGTGGAAAAGGCATCGGCCGGCGGGCGATGGCTTTTCTCGAGCAAAGGCTCGCCGCGCTCGGATCACGCGGGCTTTGCCTCGAAGTGATGCCGGACAATCACAACGCGCTGCGCTTCTACAGGGCCATCGGATTCGCAGTGTTGCGGGAGCCGGGATTGCCCGACCACAGCATCTATGTCGCCAAACGGCTGACAACCGCACCGGAGATCGTGTGAATGGTGGGCGATGACGGGCTCGAACCGCCGACATCTTCGGTGTAAACGAAGCGCTCTACCAACTGAGCTAATCGCCCGCTCCGGGCCGGACCTTTAAGCGGTCAGGGTCCGCTTCGCAAGGCCAAATGAGCGCAGGACGCCCTGGTTGGATGCCGGTTTTGCCAACAAAACGCCGGCTGTCAAAAAACCTTCTCCTGTTTGCTGTTATGATGGTTTGGTGCGCTTGACACCCGGTGGCGAACCCCTTATCCAGCGCCCCAACGACGAACACGGCTGACACGTGTTCGCCATGCGCGGGTGTAGCTCAGTTGGTTAGAGTGCCGGCCTGTCACGCCGGAGGTCGCGGGTTCGAGCCCCGTCACTCGCGCCATTTCTCTCAAGGGTATCAAGCCCTTGGCTTTGGAGAAATGTCGACATTGATTGTCAAAAATGTTGTCTTGCAAGAGACCTGAGGTCCAAGAGACCTGAGGTCACTCAGGTCCGTTCGGCCCATGCAGACGTCTTGCCGCGCAAGATCATCCTCTCGCCAGCAGCGCCTCGACCTCCTGCAGCGTCGGCATGGATGGCGCAGTCCCTGGCCGGGTCACCGAGATTCCGGCGACGGCGCAAGCGAAGCGCACCGCCTGCAGCGGCTCCACGCCCCTCGAAAGTGCAGCGGCAAGCCCGCCATTGAAAGCATCGCCTGCCCCCGTGGTTTCGACCACCGGGCCGGCGCTGACGGCTGGAACGTGGTCGGAGCGATCTTTCGAGTGCAAAAGCGCGCCCTTGTCGCCGAGCGTGACGATGACTGTGCCGACCCCCTTTTTGAGCAGACTGTCGGCGGCGGCTCGCGCCTCGTCGACCGAGGACACCTTCATCCCGGTCAGTTCCTCCGTCTCGGTCTCGTTGGGCGTGAGGTAGTCGCAGAGCGTGTAGATGCGGTCGGGAAGCTTTGCCGCAGGGGCTGGGTTGAGGATCGTCGTCACCCCTGCCCCACGCGCGATCTCCAACGCCCGCATGGCTGCTTCGATCGGCTGTTCGAGCTGCGTGACAAAGACACCGGCATTGCTGATCAATGCGGCATTGGCTTCGATATCGGCTGGAGAGATCAGCATGGCAGCACCGGGGCTGAC
>NZ_RZQA01000834.1:0-2805 GCF_004022915.1 Mesorhizobium sp. M7A.F.Ca.US.006.04.2.1 | reverse complement strand
GATCTGGCGAGAGGCAAGGGCATGACGGCGCGCAGGGCAACCAGACCGTTGCGGAAGCGGGTACCGGCGATGCTTCTGGCCGCGCTGTCGGTATTGGCAATTGCGCAACCGACCGTCGCGCAGTCGCAAGAGCAACAGCCGAAGAAAACGCAGAGGACCGCCAGGCCGGCCGAGCCGAAGCCGGCCAATATCGACCGCAATGGCGTGCTGATCCTGGTGCGCACCTCGCTTCTGGCGCTGGACCAGGCCAACAAGACCGGTAACTATACCGTGCTGCGCGATCTCGGCGCGCCAGGCTTCCAGGCCAACACCGCGGCAAAGCTTGGCGAGATCTTCGCGCCGCAGCGCCAGCAGGCGCTCGATCTCGGCGGCGTTGCCGTGCTGGAGCCGCAGCTGACGCTTCTGCCGCAAATCGAGCCCAGCGGCATGCTGCACATGGCGGGCTTTTTCCCCTCGGTGCCGATGCAGGTCAATTTCGAGCTGCTGTTCGCGCCGCATGAGCGGCAGTGGAAGCTATTCGGCATCTCGGTCACCTTGAGCAACAGCGCTCCCGAAGCGCCTGCAGCCGAACCCGCCCCGGCGCCTGCCGCCGCCGAACCGCCGCCCGAAGCGCCGACGCCGAGCGTCAATCCGAAGAAAGTATCCAAAGGCAGCGGCGGTCCCCCTTGAGGGGAGGGCTATCGCATATGAGTTTTTACGAAGAGAACCCCCACCCTACCCCTTCCCACAGGGGGAGGGAGCGCTGCTCCGCGCTCCCGTGACCATTTTCTGCGCCGACTTTCGGTAGTTTGCCGAGGTCAGCGCTGACGAAGTCTCCCTCCCTTGTGGGGAGGGACTAAGGGTGGGGGTAAGTGCCGGGCAAACATCTCAGAAGATGCCATATAGGCGATTGCCCCGCCCTCAAGGATCTACGCCGCCTGCGCCACCCGCTCCGAACTCATGCGGTAGGAAATCGCTTCGGCCAGATGGATGCGGCCGACGGTTTCGCTGGCGTCGAGATCGGCGAGTGTCCGCGCCACCTTCAGCACCCGGTGATAGGCTCGCGCCGAAAAGGCGAGCTTTTCGCTGGCGTCCTTGAGCAGCGACAGGCCGGCGGCGTCCGGCATGGCGATCTCCTCGATGACCGAGGGCGCGCAATGCGCGTTGGTGGTGGCGCGGGTGGCGCCGAGCCGCTCGAAGCGCTCGCGCTGGATGGTGCGGGCGCGTGCCACGCGCATCGCCACATCGGCACTTTTCTCCGCCCGGTCGGGCAGGATCAGGTCGCTGGCCGAGACCGCCGGCACCTCGATCCTGAGATCGATGCGGTCGAGCAGCGGGCCCGAAATGCGCGCCTGGTAGTCGGTGCGGCAGCGCTCGCCGCGCAGGCAGCGATAGCCCGGCTCGCCGGCCATGCCGCAACGGCACGGGTTCATCGCCGCCACCAGCTGGATACGCGCTGGATAGGTGACGCGATGGTTGGCCCGCGCGATCATGCAGTCGCCGGTCTCTAACGGCTGGCGCAGCGCATCGAGCGTCTGCGGCGTGAACTCGGGAAACTCGTCGAGGAACAGCACGCCGTGATGGGCCAGCGACACCTCGCCCGGCCGCGCGCGGATGCCGCCGCCGACCATCGCCGCCATCGAGGCCGAGTGGTGCGGCGCGCGGAACGGCCGCCGGTCAGTCAATTTGCCTTCGCCGAGCTCTCCCGCCACCGACGCGATCATCGAGACTTCGAGCAATTCCTTCGGCGCCAGCGGCGGCAGGATCGACGGCAGCCGCTGCGCCAGCATCAATTTGCCCGAGCCCGGCGGCCCGATCATCAGAAGATCGTGCCACATTCTCCAGCATGGGGCTCGAATGGGTTGCGAACCCGGGAGAGAGGGTGCGCCGTTGGTGGCGTATGCGGCCTACTTTCCACTGCTGGAGGCCCTGACGGTTGACCCCATCGGCCATATGGAACACACTGCCGGCCTCGAAACGGGGCAGCGAAATGGGTGGTCCCGGGACGGAATCAGCCATCATCGATCGGATTTACGAGGCGGCTTTCCTGCCGGACGAATGGCCGAAGGCCTTGGGCGCGATCAGCGCCCTGTCCGGCTCGGCCGCCGGCACCATCTTCCTCTTCGGCGACGACATGCCGGTGCGTGGTCGTAGCGAGGAGATCGTGCGACCGCTGTTCGACGAGTTCGTCGCCAGCGATGCGTGGAAGGTCTCCGACTCGGTGCAGCGCACATACACGCTCAGGCCGTCTGAATTCATCGTCGTCGACGACTTGATGAGCGCCGGAGAGATCGAGCGCGATCCGGTGCGCCGCAAGCTCAGGGCCTTTGGCATCGGCCGGCATATCTGCGCGGTCGTGCCGATGCCGACGGGCGAACTGGTCACCTTTGTGTTCCAGCGCTGGCTGAAGGACGGCGCCTGCGACCTGGCCTCGCTCGCCCTGCTGAACTCGTTTCGCCCGCACCTTGCCCGCGCCGGCCTCATCGCCGCGCGGCTCGGCCTGGAAGCGGCTCGCGAAACCGTCACCGCGCTCGAAGCCATCGGTCTGCCGGCCGCGATCATGACCGGGGCCGGCCGCGTGCTGGCGGCCAACCGGTTTCTGGAGGCGATGTCGGACATCTTCCTGTCCGCCTCGCATGGCGGCCTGGCCATCGCCCATGCGCCCGCCAATGCGCTTCTGCAGGAGGCTATCACGGGGAACCGGGCCGATGCCGTCGTGCGCTCGTTCCCGGTGCCGGCAAGCCAGGGGCAGCGGGCCATGGTCGTCCATGTACTGCCGCTGCGCCGCACGGCACGCGACCTGTTTTCCGGCGCGGAGCTGCTTGT
>NZ_RZQA01000833.1:0-2824 GCF_004022915.1 Mesorhizobium sp. M7A.F.Ca.US.006.04.2.1 | reverse complement strand
GGGCTGGCCATCGGCGAACCGCGCCGCGGCGTGCGTGTCGCGTCTTTCGACCTGGGCGAGGTCAAGGAAGTCGCCGAAATGCGCGCCGCCCTTGAAGTGCTGGCGCTGCGCCACGCGGCGCCGCATCTGACATCGGCCATTCTCGATCTCGCCGAGGAGGCGTCCAAGGCTGGCGACAAGTCCCGCGATGTCAGGTCGTGGGAGGAAGCCAACCGCGCCTTCCACCGCTTGATCCTCGCGCCATGCGGCATGCCGCGCCTGCTCGCCACCATCGACGATCTGCACGCGGCAAGCGCCCGTTTTCTGTTCGCGGCATGGCGCTCGGAGTGGGAGACACGCACCGATCAGGACCATCGCGCGATCCTCGCCGCCTTGCGGCAGGGAAACACCGAATCGGCGGCCGTCACACTGGGGCGGCACGTCCAATGGATTGGCCGCAAGCCGGTCAGGACGGCTTCCGGAACGACGCGCGAAGCCTTCGCCATCGTAGGTTAGACGGCCTCCGCCAAAGCCAGGGCTTGCAATCTCCAGGGAAGTGTGGATTCGATAATAGATCGAAAACAGAAATTATCTATAATTTGCAATCGATCGAAGGAATCCCAATGACAGACGTCGCATTCTCGTCCAGCAAGCCGTCGTTCAGCCCGCTCCGGCTCCAGGATCGTTCTCTTGCCTGGCAGGTCGGAGCCGTCGTGCTCGGCACCCTGTTCCTGGCGCTGTCATCCTACATCGAAGTGCCGATGGTGCCGGTCCCGGTGACGATGCAGACCTTCGCGGTGACACTGATCGGCGCGCTCTATGGCTGGCGGCTTGGCGCGCTCACCATCGCCGCCTGGCTGGTCGAGGGTGCGGTCGGCTTTCCGGTTCTGTCCGGAGGGGCAGCGGGTGCGGCGCATTTCGTCGGGCCGACGGCTGGCTATCTCTTCGCCTTCCCGCTTGTCGGCGCAATGGTCGGCTGGCTGGCCGAACGCGGCTGGAACGGCAACAGAGTGGTGCTGGCATTTGTCGCCATGCTGCTTGGCAATCTTGCCTGCCTCGTGCTGGGCACAGCATGGCTTGCCGTCATGATTGGAGCCGAACAGGCCGTTACCTTCGGCTTCCTGCCGTTCATCGTCGGCGGCTTGCTCAAGTCGGCGCTGGGTGCCGCGACCCTCATGGCGCTTCGCGGCGGCAAGGCCAAGCCGGTCAATCCGTGACGATCAGGCTGCGCGCCCACCACCTCCTTTGCCTGCTCACCTATGTGGGCAAGGGATACAGCCCCGCCTTCACCGCCAATTATGATCGCGTAGCGGAGCGCCTGAGCCGGGGCGAGGACATCCTCCTCGTTTCCAGCCCGGACGATGTCTGCGCCCCGTTGCTTGATGAGCCGGAACCGCACTGCCTCAACGAGAGTGTCGTCGAGCGGGACCGGCTCGCCACGCAGGATGTGGGCGAGTTGCTGGCGCGGCCAATTCGCGTCGGCACCCGTCTTGATCTCGATGCTGCGATGCTGGGCCGGATGCGGCAGGCGTTTTCGGCTGGCCTTGTACGCAAGGCCTGCGGCGGCTGCGAATGGAACGAACTGTGCAGCACGATAGCGGCCGGCGGCTACGGCGACACGCTGGTGCAGCGGTCTGCCTCGCCAGGCGAGGGCTGATATTGGCCCGAGCCTTAGCGGTCGAATCGGTGATATATTCGGCGCCGCATAGGGCCGTGGCCGAAATCCAAGATCGGAAAACTAGTGCCCGCCGCCATGATTTGTTAATCGGGTGCCCGGATTGTGAATTCGAGGCGGATTGAAGCGCGACCCCAAAAAGGCCATGCTTTGCCTGGAAAGATCGAGTCTACGCCCATCCCGCTGACGCGGAGATGGCGCCTGGCTGAAAGGGATACGATGCGGCAAGGACGTGCGCGCTGGCTGACAAGGCTGGCAATTGTGACAGGCATGGCGATCTCGGCTTTGCCGGCCTATGCCAAGCAAACCACCGAACCGGTCAAGATCACGTCGTTTTCGGGCGCTTATCTGGCGGCCCGGATCGCCGAAGGCGATAACGACCTCGACAGCGCCATCGCCTACTACAAGCAAGCATTGGCCTTCGACCCGAGCGACACCGGCCTGCAGCAGAGCTTGATGCTGTCGCTGATCGCGCAGGGGCGCTTCGACGAATCCCTGGTCTATGCCGACAAGCTCAAGGAAGTGCCTGACGTCGAGCGTTTCTCGCGGCTGGCGCTCGCCGTCGATTCCTTCCACAAGAAGGATTTCACCAAGGCGCAGTACTGGCTCAAGCTGTCGCTGGAATCCGATCTCGACCGGCTGATCTCCGGGGTGATGTCCGGCTGGGCGCAGCAAGGCGCCGGCGAGCCTGCCGATGCGATGGCGTCCATCGACAAGCTGCAGGGGCCGGATTGGTTCGGCCTGTTCAAGTCGTTCCACCGCGCCCTGATCGCTGATGCATCCGGCATGCCCGAAAAGGCCGAGGCGATCTACGCCGCGACCATGCAGGATACCGCCGCCGGTGGTGCCGCTCCCGAAACCTGGATGCGCAACGCCCAGGCCTACGCCTCGTTCCTGGCCCGCAAGGGCGACAAGACCAAGGCGCTGTCGGTGCTCGATCAGGCCGAGGCGTTTTCGCCTGGCAAGCTGGAAATCGTCGCCTTGCGCGACCGAATTGCAAAAGGCGACAAGATTGCGCCCCTGGTGGCCGGCCCATCCGATGGCGCCTCCGAAATCCTGCTCGACCTCGCCACCGCGCTCAACCGTGGCGGCGGCGAGCCCTTCGTGCGCCTCTATCTGCAATATGCGCTTGCTTTGAAGCCTGATAGCGACGCTGCCCTTGTGCAACTC
>NZ_RZQA01000832.1:0-2824 GCF_004022915.1 Mesorhizobium sp. M7A.F.Ca.US.006.04.2.1 | reverse complement strand
AATCTGAAGCGCGTCTTCCTCGAACTCGGCGGCAAGTCGCCGAACATCGTCTTTGCCGATGCCCCCGACCTGAAACAGGCGGCGGTCGTCTCGGCCAACGGCATTTTTCGCAATTCCGGCCAGGTCTGCGTCGCCGGCTCGCGCCTGCTCGTCCAGGCGTCGGTCTATGACCGCTTCATGGATGAGCTTCTCCAGGCAACGATGCGGCTGAAAGTCGGCGATCCGCTCGATCTCGCCAACGATGTCGGTGCGGTGTCGAGCGCCGAACAGCTGGACAAGAACCTCGGTTTCGTCGCCAGGGCCACGGAAGAAGGTGCCCGTCTCGTCACCGGCGGCCAGCGGATGCTGACCGAGACCGGTGGCAGCTACATGGCGCCAACGATCTTCGAGAATGTCATGCAGGACATGCAGTTGGCGCGTGAGGAGGTGTTCGGGCCGGTGCTCGGCGTCATGCGCTTCGAGACCGAGGAGGAGGCGGTTCGGCTTGCCAATTCGACCGTCTACGGGCTTGCCTCCGCGGTGTGGACCGCCAATCTCTCCACCGCGCATCGCATGGTGCGCGCCATCAATGCCGGCGTCGTCCACGTCAACACCTATGGCGGCGCCGACATCACCGTGCCGCTCGGCGGCGTCAAGCAGTCCGGCTTCGGCCGCGACAAGTCGCTGCACGCGCTGGAGAAATATTTGGAACTGAAGACGGCCTGGATCGCGCTTTGACGGCACGCTGAGCTCTCTGAGAATCTGACGACCTCCAGACGCGCGCAAGATCGCGCCGCGATCCGCTGCGGCCGGTCAAGCGGCGGCTTTTGCTCACGCTCTTGAAAATTTTGAGAGAATATTCCCGGCTTTGGCGAGAATGGCGAAACGCGTTCTTTGATAAACTTGATAGAATTTCTGAGGATGCGACCAAGGCTAGGCAATCCGCCTCGCTGCCATGACTTCACAACCGCAGAGATCAATCATGACTGACTTCAAGAACACTTTGCCATCTTCCCCCGGGTCAACCGTCAACCGGCGCAGTGGCCTTGCTCTGCTGTTCGCCTCGGTCGTCGCGATCGGCAGCCTGATTGCACCGCATGCGTCGTTTGCCGAGGACAAGAAGGCGATCAAGGTCGGCATCATCAGCGGCGAGGACGAGGACGTCTGGCGCGTCGTCGTCGCGCAAGCCGCCGAAAAGGGCCTTGCCATCGAGACGGTGGTATTCAACGACTACACCCAGCCCAACGAAGCGCTGGAGCGCGGCGAGATCGACGCCAACGCCTTCCAGCACCAGCCCTATCTCGACAACCAGATCAAGACTCAAGGCTACCACATCGTCCGTGTCGGCTATACCGGCGTCTGGCCGATCGGCCTCTACTCTAAGAAATACACGAAGGTTGCCGACCTGCCCGAGGGCGCGGTCATCGGCGTGCCGAACGACCCTTCCAACGAAGGCCGGGCGCTGCGCGTGCTGCAGAACGAGGGCGTGATCAAGCTCAGGGATGGCACCGGCATTCTGGCCACCACCGCCGACATCGCCGAGAACGCGAAGAAGGTGGTGATCAAGGAACTTGACGCCGGTATCGTCGGCCGCTCGGTCGAGGATCTCGATGCGGCCGTAGTCAATACCGACTGGGCGCTGAAAAGCGGCCTGTCGCCGGAAAACCGCATCGCGCAGGAGCCTATCGCCGACAATCCCTACCGCAACTTCATCGCGGTGAAGACCGGTAACGAGAACGAGGCCTGGGTGAAGACGCTGGTGGCTTCCTATCAGAACGAGGCGGTGAAGGCCGAGTTCGACAAGGTCTACAAGGGCACCGGCCTCAGCGCCTATTGATCCGGTCCTCGGCCGGAAGCCCGGTTCGAGAGCAACAGCGGTCCGCGCTCAGGCGCGGGCCGCGATTGCGTTTTCGGGAACAGGAATATTCATGAACCAGCATATCACGGCATCCGGGGAGACCGCCGATCCGACCCAGACCCGGCCCGACGCATCTCAGGATGTCGTGCGCCTTGTCGACCTGAAGCGCCATTTCGGTGTGACGGCGGCGCTCGACGGCATTTCGCTGACCGTGCGCAAGGGCGAGATCCTCGGTATCATCGGCCGCAGCGGCGCCGGCAAATCGACGCTGATCCGCTGCCTGAACGGGCTGGAACGGCCTGACTCCGGCGAGGTGTTCATCGAGGGCCGCGAGATCAGCCGGCTCGGCGAGCGCGACCTGCAGCCGCTGCGGCGGCGCATCGGCATGATCTTCCAGCATTTCAACCTGCTGTCGGCCAAGACCGTCGAGGACAATGTGGCGCTGCCGCTGAAGATCGAGGGCCGGCCGAAAGCCGAGAGGCTGAAGCGCGCCGCCGAACTGCTCGATCTTGTCGGCCTGTCGGAGAAAGCCAAGGCCTATCCGGCGTCGCTGTCGGGCGGCCAGAAGCAACGGGTCGGCATCGCCAGGGCGCTTGCCGCGCGCCCGGCGCTGCTCCTGTCGGACGAAGCCACCTCGGCGCTCGATCCGGAGACGACGCGCTCCATCCTCGCACTGCTCAAGGACATCAACCGGCAGCTTGGCCTGACCATCCTTTTGATCACCCATGAGATGGAGGTGATCCGTTCCATCGCCGACCGCGTGGCGGTGATCGACGCCGGACGCATCGTCGAGCAAGGGCCGGTCTGGTCGGTGTTTGCCGACCCACGCTCCGAGATCACACGCAGCCTGCTCGGCGCCATCAGGCCGCAGCTGCCGGCCGAGCTGGCAGCGCGGCTGCTGCCGGCGGCCGGTGCGGAAACCATCCTGCGCGTCGACGTGGCCGGCGAGGCGGCAAGCAGTCCGCTGCTGTCCGACCTTGCCACTGC
>NZ_RZQA01000831.1:0-2832 GCF_004022915.1 Mesorhizobium sp. M7A.F.Ca.US.006.04.2.1 | reverse complement strand
GCTCGACAATCGCGAGGCCACAATTCACTGGGGCTATGTCGAGACGCTCACGAACAACTACCCCGGCGTGAAGGTGAGGCCGGACCAGTCGCTTGTGCTGAGCGGCGAGGCGCAACGGGTGGTCATGGCGGGAGGCGGCTCGAGCTGGCAGGATCTCGCCCTCTATCTCATCGCGCGCTTTGTCGGCCTCAAGGAGGCGATGGAGGTCGCCAAGGTCTACATGCTGCAGTGGCACGACATGGGCCAGCAGCCCTTCGCCGCGCTGATGCGCTTTCGCCAGACCAGCGACGCGGTGATCAACCGGTGCCAGAGATGGGCGGAACTCAACTACCGGACGCCGTCGCCCGTCGCAGCCATGACCAAGTTGTCAGGCCTGTCCGAGCGCTCCTTCGTGCGCCGCTTCGCGAGGGCTACGGACATGAAGGCTATCGACTACATCCATGCGCTCAGACTCGAGAAGGCAAAGCAGCTGCTGGAGGGGGGCGATCTCCCTGTCGAAGCGGTGGCGAATGAAGTCGGCTACGAGGATGCGAGTTTTTTCGGGCGTCTTTTCCGCCGCAAGGTCGGGGTGACGCCGGCGCAATATCGCATTCGCTTCGGTGCTCTCCGGCGAGCATTGAGCCGCGATTGATTCTCAACCATCGCGGCGCGATGCCGATATTCCGCTTGGCGCCTCAAGTCAGCCGTTGAGCTGGCCCCAGCGGAATCCCAAAAGCAGAAATTCGAGCGATCAGGCGAACCGGCACGTTCCCACCCAGAACCGGACGCCCAGCGGTCATTAACGATGGGTTCGAGCTCCAGCCGCAAAGTAAGCGAGCTGGTCGGCATAGAGCTTCTTGAAGGCCGGGCGAGCCCAGGCGCGTTCAACGTACGCTCAGAAAGTTCCATCTTAGCCTGAGAAGTGCGTTGAGCTTGTCTAGCTGCGGGACATATGAAGCGCGACACGATTTCGTCCTTCCGATTTGGCACGAAATAGGGCCAAATCGGCGGCATTGACGAAATCATTTGGCGTCTCGTCCGCGGTGGGCACCGCTGTTGCAACGCCGACGCTGATGGTCACACGATCCGGGCCGTGGGGTATGTTCAACTCCCGCACGCCCTGGACGAGCCGCTCTGCGATCGCACTGGATTGTTCCAGTAAAGTGTCGACCAGCACGACCACGAACTCTTCGCCTCCGTACCTCGCAGCGAGGTCGGTGGAGCGGCCGGAACCGCTCTGGATCACGCGGGCGATTTGCTTGAGCACCTCATCGCCGGCCATATGGCCATAGGTATCGTTGTATCGTTTGAAGTTGTCGGCATCGATCATCAACAGCGACAATGGGGACTGTGCGCGAAAAGCGCGCTTCCATTCGGCCGCCAGATATTCATCAAAATAGCGCCTGTTGCCGAGGCCCGTCAGGCCATCGATCCGCGTCAGACGTTCAAGCTCGAGATTTGCACTGATCAGCTGTCGCTGGCTTTCCCTTAGCGCTCGGTATGCCGCGTCTCGCTGGACGTGATCCAGATAAGCCCGCGTGTGATATCGAATACGTGCAATCAGCTCGATACGATCCGGCAGTTTGACGAGATAGTCGTTCGCTCCCGCAGCAAAGGCTTCGCCCTTGGTGGCTGGATCTTCCTTGCTCGACAGCACAATGACTGGGACCGCGCGTGTCGACGCATGCTTCCTGTATTCTCGCACCAGATGCAGCCCATCGACGCCGGGCATGACGAGATCCTGCAGGATAACGGTTGGCTTTACCTCATCCGCGACTGTCATTGCTCTCAACGGGTCGGTGCAGAAGTGTAGGGAAATATCGGGTTCGTTGGCTAGAGCGCGCCTGACCGCCTCGCAAACCATGATCTGATCATCGATGAGCAGAACCATGGATGAATAGTTGTCTGTGAGTGGCGGGACCAGCTCTGGTTCTTGCGTCATCGGACGAGCCTTTTCACGTGGAGCGCTCGCAGGCTTCGATTATACGTGAGCCGATCGCACTCAAAGGAAGAATATCAACAGCCGCGCCGATTTCGGCGGCGGCCTTCGGCATGCCATAGACTGCACTGGTTGCTCGATCCTGGGCGATCGTGAGATGCCCTTTGTCGCGGAGCTGTCTTAGCCCGCGCGCACCATCCCTGCCCATGCCTGTGAGCAGGACACCAATCACAGAGCCAGGCCACCATTGCGCCGCACTTCCGAAGAACACATCAACGGACGGCCGATAAACATTGTCCTTGGGGCTGGGCGTATAGCCAAGTTGTTGAGCTGACTTGAAAACCAGATGATCCGCAGAACTGGCTACGAGAACAGTGCCCGCTTGAGGACTATCCTTTTCCCGCGCCGGACGGATCGGGAGAGGCGTATGCTGTCCCAGCCAATCAGTAAGCCCCGGCACGAACTGAGCATCGAGATGCTGGACGAGCACGATCGCGCCGTCAAAATCAACGGGAAACGCACTCAGGACTGCGGCAACGGCGGCCGGCCCGCCCGCGGAGGCGCCGATTGCAATTAAGCGTCGAGGTGTCGGCTCAGCGTCACGTGACATCCGCCTTTTTGTCTTGGCCGGCGCATCACCGATCAGCTTGCCGATCGTCGCAATCTTGTTCGTTAGAAGCCGTGCGGATTGCGAGGACGCATTACCTTCGATGCCTACTGACGGAATATCGACCGCGTCCAGCGCGCCATGGCCCATTGCTTCGTAGACACCGGCGAGGTTGGCTTCGATACTGGCGGTCACCAGCAAGATTGAGCACGGGGTTTCCGCCATGATTCTGCGCGTCGCTTCCACGCCGTCCATCTCTGGCATCGCTAGATCCATGAGTATCAGATCCGGCAGATCACGTCTGCAG
>NZ_RZQA01000830.1:0-2847 GCF_004022915.1 Mesorhizobium sp. M7A.F.Ca.US.006.04.2.1 | reverse complement strand
GGCTTGCGGCGCCGAAGACGAATTCGCGCCAAACCCTCACTTCCTGCCTTGCGGATGGGTCGTCTCACCGCGCTTCAGCATTGCCACAAACGCTTCGATCTTCCTCTTGCGCCCGGCCTCGGTCTTCATGTTGTGAATGCGGAAGGCGAGCGCGAAGCGGTTTTGCGCGTTGAGTTTTTCAAGCATCGCCTTCGCAGCGGGTTCGGCGTCTATGGCCGCTTGCAAATCATCGGGAATTTTCATCTCCTTGCCGCTGCCATAGGCGCGCGCCCAGCGCCCGTCGGCCTTGGCCGTCTCGACCTGTTTGAGCCCATGCTCGGTCATGCGGCCCTCCTCGACCAGCCGCGCCACATTGTCGATGTTGATCAGGCTCCAGATGCTCTTCCTGCCGCGCGGCGTGTAGCGCTGCAGGAAGCTCTTGTCGTCCAACCCTTTGCGCACCGCATCGATCCAGCCGAAGCACAGCACCACGTCGATGGCTTGCTTGGGGGTGATCGATTTCAATCCGGACCCCACCTTGTGCATCTTGATCCAGACTTCGGTTTCCGTGGCGTGGTGCTTGCTCAGCCAGGCGTAGAAGCCGGCAGGATCCGCAAATTCATGAACCTTGTCGGGATCGACCTTGATCGGCGCCATCAGTCGGCCTGTCCGTTCGATGCTGTTGCCGCTCGCGTCATCGCTCTCACTGTCGTCCTGCCTCCGGCATCATGCCCATCGTCATTGGCCAGCATCGTGGCATGAATTGCGTCAGTTTCCGGCAGCAAACTTGGCAGGCGCGCACGGCGTTCCTTCACGCCCGTCGGTCCGGACATTTTTCTTCCCGCCCCACTGTAGAAAGTCCCGGAATACCTGCCATGCTCGTGCTCGGACTGCGCCGCGCGGGATGCACAGCGCTTCTCCCGGTCCGACCTCGATCGGCTTGCCGTCGACGGTCCAGGTCAGCACCCCTTCAATGCCGTAGATCGTCTCTTCGTAGTGATCATGGCTGTGCGCCGGCGCCAGCAGGCGCAGTCCGCTGGCAACCCTCAACTCAAAGGCGGCGATGCTGCCGTTCGAACTGTCGCCCGTCACCAGGAAGCGAATCGACAGCCCCTTGTCGCCGATGGTCTCATTGGCTGGATTGACCTGAAGATTCATGACCGACATTGCGCAAACCCCTCCGGTAAATTACATTTACTCGCTATCAGTAAACTCAATTTACCGGATCGTCAATGCCCACCTCAACGGAAGTTCTACAGACCAAGACCGAGAACCTGCTGATCGGCGCCCTGCTGCGCGTGCCGGCACAAGCGATCCAGCGGCGGCTGATCAAGGAGCTCAACGCCGCCGGTTTCGACGAATTGCGCCTGCCGCATATGGCGGTGTTGCAGTTTCCCGGACCGGACGGCGCGCGGCCCGGGACCATCGCCGAGCGTGCCGGCATGAGCAAACAGGCCATCAACCAGCTGCTCAGCAGTCTCGAAGGGTACGGCTACCTCGTCCGCTCCGACATTCCCGGCGATGGCGGTGCGCGCGTGGTGCGGTCCACCGAACGCGGTCATGCCGCGTTCTGGAAAATGGTCGATATCCTGCACGACATCGAGGAGGAATGGCGCACCGAACTTGGGCAGGAGCGCTTTGCCCAGCTGAAAGCTCTGCTGTTTGTCGTCTGGGAAAGTCCGCTGGTGCGCTGAGCCAGAGACGGCGCTCGTCCGCCCTGCTCCATCGGCCTTTCCGATGGCACTATCGGTTTCTTCCGTTTCCTTCTGTCGCGCCGAACTGCCAATTCCTGCCCTTGTCCATTCAAGCAAAGGCAGAGCGAAATGAGCATTTCGAAACAGAAAATCCTGATCGTCGGCGGCGGCTCCGGCATGGGTCTGGCGCTGGCCCGGCACTGCGTGGAGGCCGGTGCGGCGGTTGTCATCGCCGGGCGCGGCCAAGACCGGCTGCGGCAGGCGCGCGAGGCGCTCGGCAATCCCGCCGGGCTGGAGACGGCCGTCGTCGACATCGCGCGCGAAGACCAGGTCTCGGCGCTGTTCGCAGCGATTGGCGGACTCGACCACATCGTCAGCACCGCAGCCGACATCGAAGGCGCCTACCGGCTGCTGCCGGAGCTTGACCTGAAGGCGGCGCAAAGGGTGGTGGAGAGCAAGCTGTATGGCCCGCTGCTGCTCGCCAAGCACGGTGCGCCGCGGCTGGCAGCATCCGGCTCCATGACCTTCGTCTCCGGTATCGCCGCCTATCGCCCAGCCGCACGCGGCTCCGTCGTTGCTGCTGTCAACGCAGCGCTCGAAGGCCTCGTGCGGGCGCTGGCGGTCGAGTTGGCGCCGATCCGCGTCAATGCCGTGTCGCCCGGCTGGGTCGACACCACGATCTGGGCGCAAGTGGCCGGCGACAGGAAGGACGAGACGTTGGCCGCGATGGCCAAGCAGCTGCCGGTCGGGCGGATTGGCCAACCCGATGATATCGCCGACGCCATTGCCTTCCTGATCGGCAATGGCTTTACCACGGGAACGACGCTGCATGTCGAGGGCGGCCACCGCCTGATCTGAACCGCCGCTGCTTCCGTCAGGAGTTGTTTGCAAACAAGGCCTTGGAGCGGTTCGACGATTCAAGTCCTGAACCAGCCTTGGCGGGCTGCAGGGCCGGCACCAGCGTGTCGCGCGCGGCAGTGAGCAATTGCTTAAGCGCCGGCAGCTGGACGCGCCGGCGGCGCCAGATCATCACCAGCGGCGCTGTCCGCATCTGGCCGGGCCATCGCATTTCGACAATGTCGCCGCGTGCCAGCGCATCCGTGACGGCCAGGCGTGGAACGAGGGCGAGCCCCGCGCCGGCCGCCACCAGCCGCGCAATGGCGCCGATACTGCC
>NZ_RZQA01000082.1:0-12054 GCF_004022915.1 Mesorhizobium sp. M7A.F.Ca.US.006.04.2.1 | reverse complement strand
CGGGGCCTTGTGTTCATCTCCGGCGGAAAACGCCGACGGCACGAACCCTTCGGCCTTGAGCGGCGGAACCTGCAGGCGAGGGCGCTCGACGCGTATTTCCGCAGCGTCGCCTGCATTGACGGCCTGCGCGGCAACCGCCTGCTCGTCAGGCGATGCGGCTTCCTCGTCGGGCTGCGCCCAATCCTCGCTGTCTTCGGCATCGCGAAAATCTGCTGACGTCATGCTGTCGTCATCGAGGACATCATGTGTCGCGTCAGTGGCTTCAGGCTCTTCGCCGGGCGAAACCGCAGCGGTGTTCTCTGGTTCCGCCGCCACGGGGCCACGTTCGTCATCTTGGCCGGCATAGTCCAGCAACGAGCCCGTCACATTCATCCCAGGGGGGGCTTCACGAGCCGCTTCGTCCGGGTGACCGTCAAGCCGTGCCAGATCCTGCTCGTCTTCGGCATCGACATCGGTCTCGGATGGCTCGACCGGTTCGTTCTCTGGCCCTGACGCAGGGATGCCGCCGGTGCGCATCGGGTCGTCGGACGCCTTGACCGGAGCCTCGGTCTCCGCTGCCGACGCCTCAGCAGTCTCAGTCTCTGGTGGCTCGACCGGAGCACTCTCCTTCTTCAGCCGCTCGCCGATTTCGCGGAAGGCGCTGCGTTCCAGGGTCGAGAGGCCCTTGTCGTTGGCTGGCTGGCGATGTTCGGCGAGCCGGATCACCTTGTCGGCAAAGCGCCGCTCCTGTTTCGGCACGATGGTCAGCGCCGGCACCTCGCCCTTGAACGGATCCGATGCCTGAGCGTCCTCGGCCCTGGGCTCCTCAGCGTTCGGCTGTTCGGGCGCGGGTTGGATGACTTGCGGTTCCGGCGTTGCCGGCGCCCGGCCATTGGGCACCAGCGCCATGCCGATGGCCTCCGGATCGACGACCGCGTCGCTGGCGCGGGCAACGCCGAAGCCGCGGAAACCCTCGAAGGCGCGGCTGCGCCCATAGACAGGCAGCGCCGCCAGGTCGACGGGTATCTTCAGATCGGTGCCGACGACCGGCCACAGCACGGAGCGTCCGGACCAGGTATCGCGCCGTTCGAGGAGCCCCGATATCTCGCCCGAGGGGTCGAGGCCGAATGTGGCGGCGACATCCCTGAAGCGTCGGCCAATCACGTCGGCCGCCGGCTTGCCGACGATGTCGGCGAATTCCGGCGACAGCGCGCTGAACTTGCCTTCGGCATCGGTGCGCCAGACGAAGCGCACCGGCGCCGCTGCGCGGTCTATCGCCGAGACGGTCGTCGGCGTGGCCGCGGAGGTGGACTGGACTTCCAGGGCCGCCGGTTCTTGAGGCGCTTCAGGTCCGGACGCAGCTGGTCGCGGCGCCTGTTCCCCTCCGTCCTCGCCGGCGTTGAAGTACCAATGGTCGTGTTGCGCCGGTGTGGGCTCTGCTGCCGCCTGATCGCTGTTGGCAGCCGTCGGCGCCTGCCCGATCACGTCGGTGATCGCATGCGGCTGCGATGCGGCGACGTCCTCGGTCGGCAGTGCGGCGCCTGGTTCCTCGGTCGGCGTCTCGCCACCCTGTTCCGGCTGCGAAGCCGCATCGCCAGCTGGTGCCGCCTCGGCAATGGTTTGCGTGAGGTGTTCGCCCGCAGGGGCTGTGTCGTCGAGCTGGTCCTCGTCGATCACCACCAGCAGATGCCGCTCCTCGGTCAATCTTGCCAGCCCCGCCGGGTAGGAGGCCGTGCCGCCCGGGACAAGGCGCTTGACGATGCGGTCGCTCTCGGCTGCGACGTCGGCAACCAGTGCTGCCAGCGTCTCCGGCAGGATGCCCAGTGCCGAAAATCCTTCCGAGGCCGCCTCAACGTTGCCCCTGGCATCGACAAAGGCGATGAAATGACCATCCTCGGTGAAGCCGCTAATGGCGCGCGCGGCGATTTCGCCGGCACTGCGTGACCCTGTCTGAGCCGCCGGCACTGCCAGCATGATCGCCTTCTCGGCGTCCGGCATGGTCACCGCACTGGCCAGGAAGCCGACGGCGCGGCTGGTCATGCCGGTCGCCAGCCGCACCATGATGGCGCGGTCGCTGCCAATCTCGGGAAATCCGCTGGTCGCCATGATCTGGCGCCTGGCGATCACGGGCAACTGCGCCGAGGCGCCTATGATCGCCTCGATGTCGGGATAACCGAACATCGCGGCTCCTGGCCCATTGGCCCAGATCACCTGCTCCAGATCCGCCGACAGGATCGCGATCGCGTCGCCTGCGGCAAAGCGCTGGCGGACCGCGTCGAGCACGGCGACATCAAGGAAGGAATATTCGGACGGCATGCGCTTGGCGGACCTCACGGAGCGGCGATTTTGCAGTTAACGCTTTGTTAATAAAAGCCGGAGGCGCGAAGGTCCACAAGCCAGAACGTGCAAAGGCTGGAATCTGGGCTCTTGGTTAACGGCCCAAAAGAAATTTATGGTGCACTGCAACAAAGATATTGCAATGCACAAAATTTGCCTTTATATTGCCATCATACATGAACGAGACGGCTTTCTGTCAAAGCCGCTGCCGCTGAAAAGGATGGAAAATGTCCAGGACCAAGACCGCCGAGACGATCGAAAACGTTGAATTCCCGAGCTTCGACGCTTCCAAGGCCACTGACCAGATTCGCGCTTTCGCCGAAAAGGGCGTTGAGCAGTCGAAAGAGGCTTATGCCAAGCTGAAGACCGGCGCCGAGGAGACCCAGAAGGCTCTGGAGTCGACCTACGAGACCGCCAAGACCGTTTCCAACGACCTGTCGCTCAAGACCATCTCCGCTTTGCGTGCCAATGCCGAGGCCGGTTTTTCCCACCTCGAAGCCCTGATCGGCGCCAAGTCGCTGTCGGAAGTCGTCGAGCTGCAGACCGCCTTCCTGCGCAAGCGCGTCGAATCGACCGTCGAGCAGGCCAAGGACTTCCAGGCCGTTGCCTCCAAGGCCGCCGAGGACGTCTCCAAGCCGATCAAGACCGCCTTCGAGAAGGCGATGAAGGAAATCAAGGTTGCCTAACATTTGCGCATGATCTGAAGATGCAACAAAAGGTCGCATTTTCTTAAAAACGATCAGGTGTATGATGGCAGCCATCAAGGAATACCCGGTGAGTGGAACCTCCTCCCTCTGCTCCCCGGGGTGACCAGCCAGCACCTCCTCCCGCTGGCTCGTAACAGGAAAAGGCCGGCACCTCCTCCCGCCGGCCTTTTTCTTTGTCCGTCGCCTGGTCCTTGCCTGCGCCTTCTTGCTGGGCGAATGCCGCGCCGATGTGGGGAAGTGACCTTTGCTTTCCAAAAGCCTTGAATTAGAATCCATAAGCCCGTAAGGACGCATCGCCGAACGACAGAGCGGCGGATGAGTTTCTGTTTCGATCCGCTCAGGCAACGTGCCGTTGTAGCTCAGATGGTTAGAGCGCCGGATTGTGGATCCGGAGGTCGCTGGTTCGATCCCAGCCAACGGTACCATAAATAGCGACATAATTTCAAAGACTTAAAGGCTTCTGGTTAGCTAGGCTGGCTTGGGTGTCGGTGCGTCTTATGGACGTGTACCATTCTGGTGCCATAGGGAGGCCGTCCAGCTATGACGGTCGACAAAATGGCGGTCAGCCGGGAGCGAACCCTGCCAATGACGTCAGCCGTCGTTTCGCCTGAGATCTTTGCGCAGCCAAAAAAGCCGTCGTCCACACGGAACCTTTGCTTGCGGAAACCGCAGGCCAAGTTGCTACCCTCTCGCCGGGAGCGGCATTGCTGGCCTGGTGGTGCGCCGATCTGGTTCCGACGCAAAAGCTGCGTTGGCCGCGGCCGGTGCCCAGGCAGATACTCCAGCGTTCAGTTGGGCTCCAGTGCGTACCGCCTCATTTTCAGCAGCCCTGTATGAGGCGATCTCGAATCATCTCTGCAATCGGGATCGCCGAGGTGGCGGCGGGGGAAGGCGCGTTGCAGACGTGCAGCATGCGGTCCGTTTGTGCGAACAGGAAATCATGGATGAGGGCACCGTCCTTGCGCACGGCTTGCGCGCGGATGCCTGCTTCGTGCGGGAGCAGGTCGGCGAGCTTGAGGCTCGGACAGTATTTCCGGCACTCCTCCAGATAGCCTGGCTTCCAGAGCGAGTTGCGGAGTTCCGTTACCGCAGATCCGCGGTTGGCGAACACGGTTTTCCAGAAGCCGGGAAACAGCGCGTAGTCGGCCATGTCCGAAACATTGAACGAAAGCCGTGGATAGCCTTCGCGGGCAAAACCGATAACGGCATTCGGCCCGACCGTGACGCTGCCGTCGATCATCCGCGTCAGGTGCACGCCAAGGAAGGGCAGGGCTGGATCCGGGACGGGATAGATCAGATGGCGGACAATGTCGTTCTTCGATGCGGGAAGGCGATAGTATTCGCCGCGGAAGGGAACGATGCGATGCTCGATCGAAAGCCCGGCGAGCACGGCCAGCCGGTCCGATTGGAGACCGCCGCAGACCACCAGTTTTTTCGCCTGCCAGTTTTCGCCGGCCGACGCGATATCGACGGAATCGATGACTTCGCGAATGCCGGTGACGCGCGTCGACAGGCGGATCTCGCCGCCAAGCGCCCTGATGCGCCGCCCCATGGCTTGGCAGACATCGGCATAGCTGACGATGCCGGTCGAGGCCACGAAAAGCGCGCCGAGACCGCGGATGTTCGGTTCCCGCTCCTTCAATTCACCCTCGCTGACGCGCCGGACTTCGATCGTGTTCTGCTTCGAGCGTTCGTGGAGCGCCTCCATGCGCTGCACTTCGAGTGCGGAGGTGGCGACGAGCAGTTTGCCGCAGACATCGAAGCGGATGCCGTTCTCCTGGCAGAAGGCCTTGGTGGCATCCGCGCCCTTGCGGCAGAGCTCGGCCTTCAGGCTGCCTGGCGGATAGTAGATGCCGGCATGGATGACACCACTGTTGTGGCCGGTCTGGTGCTTGCCGAGAGCCTCCTCTTTTTCCAACAGGATCAGGCTGCAGCCGGGATATGTTTCCAGCAGCCGCATGGCCGTCGCCAGGCCGACGATGCCGCCGCCGATGACGCAGTAGTCGAAAATCATTGTTGTAGCCCTTGCCTGCCCGATTATGCGTGCGCCGTCTGACGATCGCCATAGCCGAAATAGGCCTTTTCCAGCGCATGTCCGTCGGCAAGCTCGCTTGCCGAACCCTCCAGCGCGTTATGGCCGTTGCGCGGCACGTAGACGCGGGAAGCGAGGTCGAGAATGCGAGCGGTGGACCGTTCGACGACGAGCAGGGTCAGCCGCTGGCGCTAAGCTGGCGGAGGCTTTCGTAGACCTGGTCGATCACCAGCGGCGCAAGGCCAAGCGACGGTTCATCGACCATCATCAGCGACGGGTGCTGCAGGATGGCGCGGGCGATGGCAAGCTGCTGCTGCTCGCCGCCGGAAAGGTGGCCGGCAACGCCGCGGTAGCGGGTCCTGAGGATCGGAAAGATTTCCAGAACCCGTTCCCAGATCGGCGGCCGCTTCGGCCTTGTCCTTGCGGATCATGCCGCCGAGCAGCAGGTTTTCCCGCACCGTCAGTGTCCGGAAGATACTGCGGCCTTCCGGCACCAGTGCCAGGCCTTCCGGCATAGCTTTTCCGGCGCCTGGCCGGCGATCGACTCGCTGTTGAAGGCAAGCGTGCCCCCGGTCGGCGCCATGAGCCCGGAAATTGATTTCAGAAGCGTGGATTTGCCGGCGCCGCGATCTGGCCTCGTCGTTCCCGGCAAGCAGCAGCTGACGATCAATCTCCTCGCGTGGTATCGACATCTCACGGCGGCCAGATATCGCTGCCCTGATATCAAGTGCGTAGACCGGACGCCGCTGCGGAATACCAAAGGATAGTGCTCTTTGACAATCTTCCCCTTCACCGAAGCCACCCCGATCCAGTTCCAGCAGCCCCTGCCGAGGACCTCGGACGTCGTGATCATCGGCGGCGGGGTCATTGGCGTGACCACGGCACTGTTCCTGGCGCGCCGGAACGTCTCGGTGACGCTGCTGGAAAAGGGACGCATCGCCGCCGAGCAATCCTCGCGCAACTGGGGCTGGATCCGGCAGCAGGGCCGCGATGCCGACGAACTGCCGATCGTCATCGAAGCGCAGCGCCTCTGGCGGCAACTGGCGCAGGAATGTGGCGAGGACATAGGACTGAAGCAGACGGGCGTTACCTATCTTGCGCGAACAGACAAGGAGATGGCCGGCTTCGCGAAATTCCTGAAGATCGCCCAGGCTCATGGCGTCGACACGCGTCTCCTCGACCAGGGTGAGCTGGCAAGCCTGATCCCGGCCATGTCGCGACTGTTCAAAGGCGCAATGATCACTCCATCGGACATGCGGGCAGAACCTTGGGTCGCCGTGCCCGCGCTTGCTCGCCTGGCGGCCCGCGAAGGCGCGACGATCATCGAGAATTGCGCGGCACGTATGCTCGACATCTCCGCGGGACGCATCAGTGGCGTCTGGACCGAGAAAGGGCTCATCGCGGCCTCGAGCGTCCTCGTCGCCAGCGGCGCGTGGACGTCGCTGTTCCTGCGCGCCCACGGCATCTCGATTCCGCAGCTCAGCGTCAGGGCGACCGTCGCTGCGACAGCGCCGATGGCGGAAATCCACGCCGGCGCCGCCGCGGACGAACGCATCGCTTTCCGGCGCAGGCAGGATGGCGGGTACACGCTCGCATCGGGAGGCAGCAGCCAACTCTACATAGGGCCGGACGCATTTCGCCATGCAGGCAAATATGTCAGCGCCCTGATGGCCAATCCGTTCGGCACACGCTACCTGCCGGCCGCGCCGCGAGGCTACCCGGACGGCTGGTCGACCCCGCGCAGATGGAACGCGGATGAAGAAAGCCCTTTCGAACGGATGCGCGTCCTCAATCCGGCTCCCGAGACGTCGGCGCTCCGCGCCATCGACGGCGGGTTCAGGGAGCTTTTCCCTCAGTTCACGACCGTACCGCTCAAGGCGAGCTGGGCGGGCATGATCGATGCCATGCCTGATGTCGTGCCCATCGTCGATCGCGCCGCTGCATTCCCAGGCCTCGTTGTCGCGACCGGGATGAGCGGCCACGGCTTCGGCATAGGACCCGGAATGGGCCGCATTCTGTCCGATTTGATCCTGGGCAACGAGACCGGGCACAATCTCCACAGGTTCCGTCAATCCCGTTTCAGCGACGGCAGCCCGATCCGATTGGGACCATCGCTGTAAGTATTTCTGCCGCCCGCCAGCCCATCCGCTCTGGCCTTGAAGAACCGGACGAGGGCTCAGGTGCCGCATGCCCGGGCGTAGATCTCGATGCTTCCCTGGACGTGATCGATCGCGATCTCTTCGACGTCGCAGGCTCGGTCGGCCCAAGCGAGCGCCGAAGGCAGGTGCTGGAGAAACAGCGTCACCGGCACCTTGCGGCCCTTCAACGCGTCGAAGAGCCGGTCGCAGGCGGCACGGGCTTGCGGGGTCGCCCAATAATATCGGATGCGATCGGAATAGGAGTAGTGGCGCAGCGTCCGCTTGTCGGCATCGCTGCCATGATAGTGGCTTGCCCAGTTCTTGGGCGCGGCTTGCATCAGCTCTTCCATGGCGTGGTAAAGCGGCCGCTCGCCATAGAAAGGCACCAGATCGGAAGCGATCAGGTCGAGCGCGTAAAGCGCCTCGCGCAGTTTGAAGGTCAGCTCGGGGCCGACCTTGAGGATAGCGAAGCCGTCCTCGACGAGTTCACGCAGCGGCCTCTCACCCTGATAGTCCGTCGAATGCGCTTCGAAAATGAGCGACGGCAATGTGTTCAGAGTTGCCGCCAGATCGCTGGCCTTGGTCCGATCGTAAAAAATCACATTCTGGTTGCCGAACTCCACGCCCGGCTGCACGACAAGCCCGATGACGCGGGAAAACGCGCTTTCAAGCCCGGCGGCCTGGAATGCTTTGGCGTGAATGGCATGTGTCTGGCGAGCCGCCTCCGGACTGGTCGGGGTGATCGCATCCAACGCGTGATCGGCGCCACCGGGAGGCGGCACCTCCGTCCCGATGATGTAGACCGGGCTTGCCCCGCCGCTCTGCGCGGCCGCCTGTTCCGCGACGCCCGCCATTCTGGCTGCGCGCTCGGCCACCGTATGGTCGTCTAGCGCCGCCGGTTCACCCGCGCAGCCCATCGATGCATCGAGATGGATCTTGCGGAAGCCGGCGCGGACATAAGCATCGACCATTGTCCCGGCCTGCGCCATCGCCTCCTCGGCGGGCCGGTCTTTCCAGGGATTGGGACCGAGATGATCCCCGCCAAGCACGATCAGCTCTGTCGGGCACTGCTCGACTGCCGCGAGCGCTTTCACCATCGCCGCGAAATCGGACGGCGTCATGCCCGTATAGCCGCCCAGATGATTGACCTGGTTGCACGTCGCTTCGATCAGGACGGTGGTGCCCGTGTCCCGGCCGTGCCGCAGTGCGGCTTTCAGCACCAGGGGGTGCGCCGAGCACACCGAGGTCACCCCGATTTTCTTTCCTTCCCTGTGCAGGCCCGGCACATCTTCGATCGCCACACGCATCAGCTTCTTCTCGCCGTTCTTGCCATGAAATCTTCCAGTTCGGCCCGCGTGCCGGCTCCCTCCATGGGGCCGAGGCGTGTGACGTTGCGCGCCCCTGCCGCATTGGCGAATTCGAGCGAAGTCCGCAGCGGCATCCCCAACCGCCGGCATGCGACATAGGCTCCGCCGAAACAGTCGCCGGCGCCGGTGGGGTCCGTTTCCTCGACGATGAGGCCGGGACAATCGGCACTGGCGCCCGTGCTTTGACGGGCTGACGCGCCATGTTCGCCACGCTTCACGGCGATCTCCTTGACCCCTCGTTTGAACAGCGCCTCGATTGCGCGTTCCTCGCCATCCATGCCGGCGGCCAGGAACAATTCATTGCCCGACGGCAGCAGCAGGTCCGCTTTGTCCACCAGGCTCGCGAATTTCTCCTCGGTCTGGCCGTGCGCCAGCAATTCCTTGCGCAGGTTCGGATCGAGCGACATGGTGCCGCCGCGTGCCTTGATCAGCGGGATCGCGCGTTCGGTGATCGCCCAGGCCGCGGGGCTTGCGAACACCGTTCCCATGACGTGGATATGCCCGCAACGCGCGATCAGCGCCTCGACCTGCGGGGTCCATTCCAGTCGAGCGGCGGCGGATTTGGCGATGTTGTAGACGAAATCGCGGCTTCCGTCCGTGCGGTAGCGGACAAAGGCGCTGCCCGTCGGATAATCCGCGGAAACAGCGATGGCGGAAGTGTCTACGCCGTCTCGCTTCAGGCGCTCCATGTTGACCGCGCCGAAATCGTCGTCGCCCACCACGCCCACCATCGCGGCCGCTCCGCCCATACGCGCGCATTGATCGATGAAGATGGCGGGCGCGCCGCTCGGAAAGGGGCCAATGAGGTCGATCGGTTCCCGGAAACCGGTGCCTGTCTGCCTCGCGACGATCTCTACCAGGATTTCTCCAATCGTCACGGTTGGCCCGAGCGAGTCCGGTGCAAGCGTTTGGGGGAGGTCGTTCATCAAGCGTCCAATCCTGGGTGTGGTGTCGTTTGCGGTTTCACGACGCCGAGGCGTCTGGACCGGAAACCGCGTCCTTGTTGAGCATCTGGTTGTCGAGCGACATGAAGCGCTGATGCATCATGCAAGCGGCTCCGAAGGCAGCTCCATAGATGGCGCTCTCGTTGAAAACGATCTCGGGGACAGGAAAGGTCGCGGCCTGGAGCTCGCGGATATGCGCGTCGACCCGTGCGGCGACCAATGGATACAATTCCGCGACGGACCCGCCCAGCACGATGCGGTTCGGGTCGATCAGCCGCGAGATCTGCACGACTGCAAATGCGAACAAGACAGCCCATTCTTCGGCGAGCTGCACCGCTTGAGGAACACGATCGCGGACGTCACGCAGGAACAAGTCCAAGTCGGCGTCCGGCCTGTACTGGCGATAGGATGACAGGATGCGGTCGCGCCCGAAGGCCTGCTCCAGATTCCGGTATGTCGGGTTCCGTGTCTTGAGGTGGCCGACTTCTCCGGCCAGGCCATTGCCGCCGCGGAACAACTTGCCGTCGATCACAATTCCGCCACCGACACCGTTCTCGATGACCATGAAGAAGGTGACGCCGCTCGCCGCTTCCGGCTGGCTGTATGTGATGCCGATGCCGAATGCGTTGCCGTCATTTTCCGCGGATACCGGGATCTCGGCCGGAAGAAGGCTGCGGGCAAGGCCTGTGAGATCGACATTGCGCCACCCCAGGATCGGTGCGACGTGGATGAAACCATCCTGGTTCATTTGTCCGGGCACCGCGATGCCGATGCCCTGACATCGCGCCAGGCTATCCTTCCGCATCTCGAGAAACACCTGTTCGATCGCCATGTGGACCGCGGCCTCCGGATCGCTGTCATGTCCTTCGAAGCGCGTCATGGCGCTGCGAACGATCTTGCCCGCGAGATCGATCTCGACGCATGTCATATGTTCGACACCGATCTCTATGCCGGCGAAGAAAACGGCTTCAGGCACGATTTCCACGAGGATACCCGGTCTTCCGGCCCTGGGCTGGCCCGCCGGATTCGCGACATCGTTCTCCGCGACTTCGCGAACGAGTCCGGCCTCGACCAACTCCAGGACGATATTGCCGGCGGACGAGCGGTTGACCCCCATATGCCTGGCGAGATCGGCCCGGCTCAAAGGGCCGAAGCGGTGGAGCGCGTTCAGCGTCGCTACCGAATTGCTCTGGCGGATCCTGCGAGGCGAGCTGCTGGCGAAGGTTACATGGTTCATGGCGGACTCCGCATGTTCGTTCCCAGCCTATACTTCACCCGAGCTTGTTTTTCCTCCGGCAACGCAAAGTCCTCAAAAGAATGAACCGCCTGATGTCGGAAGCAAGCAATTCCCGCTGCGCCGGTGGCGAAGGAGAATGCCGCGAGCGAGCGGCATCCTCCTGTTGGAGCGTCAATTGCCGACAAGCACCTTGTCGACATTCTCGGAGGTCACCGCCAGCCACGGCACGTAGTAATGCTGGTCCTTGCCGTCGTTCCAGGCGAGCTTGCCGCCGTTTACGTCCCAGACAGCCGCGCGCGGCTTGTAGCTGTCGCCGACGATCTTGTGCAGCGCGAGGTCGATCGCCCCTTGCGCCTGTCCGTTGGCATCCTGGAGGATGGACATCGACTGTTCGCCACGCTTGACGGCTTCAAGCGCGTCCTTGATGCCGTCCACGCCGGCGACCGGAACCGCCTTGGGATCCAGGCCGTGGTTGCGGATGCCCTCGATGGCGCCGACGGCCATCTCGTCGTTTTCGGCCAGGACGCCCTGGATCGCATCGCCATGCGAGGTCAGGAAATTCTCCATCAGCGTGATGGCCTCGGCGCGTGACCAGTTGGCGGTGTTCTGCTCCAGGATGGTCACTCCGGGATTTTCCTTCAGCACCTTCTGGATCCCTTCAAGCCGCTGCACCTGGGCCGACTGGCCCAGCATCCCTTCCAGGATCACGACCTTGGCCTGTGGGCCGGCCTTGTCGATCACAGCCTTGGCCAGCATTTCGCCGGCCTCGACATCGTCGGAATTGATGTAGGCGTCGTAGAGTGCGGTGTTGGAAACCATCGTGTTGGAGCCGAACACCGGGATGCCGGCTGCCTTCGCGCGCTCGATCGGTTCATTGCCGGCGTCGATGTCGACCGGGATGAAGATGATCGCGTCGTATTTTTCGGTGATGGCTGTGTCGAACAGGTTCGACTGCGTCAGCACGTCCTGGCGACCGTCGAGAACTGTCAGCGTGGCGGTACCGTCCGCAAGCGCGGGGTGCGCCTTGGCGGCATCGGCCCACAGAACATTGTACTCTGTGTTGAGGCTCTGGACGATCGCCGCGATCTTCAGCGTCTTGGCGTCGGCCGAATTCCCCCCGAACACCATGCCTGCAAGGGCAAGGCCGGCCGCTGCTCCCATCAGGAAGCGTCTTGTCGTTTTCATGTGCATTTCCTCCATGTTGCGTGCGGCCGCGCCGCTTGCGCCTGTTACTCTCTCCCGGCTCGGGAGCGGTCGATCAGCACCGCGAGGACGATGATCGAACCCTTGATGATCTGCTGGTAGTATGAGGA
>NZ_RZQA01000829.1:0-2854 GCF_004022915.1 Mesorhizobium sp. M7A.F.Ca.US.006.04.2.1 | reverse complement strand
ATCTCGGTGCTGCCGCCACCAGCGCCTTTCCAATGGCCGATTGCGGTGCGTCGATGACGGTTCGGGCATCGCCGTTCTCGGCAACCCGGCCGGCGTCGAGAAGGATGACGCGGTGGGCGACCGACCGGATGACGCCGAGATCATGTGAAATGAAGAGATAGGCGATCTTTTCCTGGCGCTGCAGGTCGAGCAAAAGCTCGAGGATCTCCCCGCGCACGGAAACGTCGAGCGCCGACACCGCTTCATCGAGCACGATCAGCGACGGCTTCGTGGCGATGGCGCGGGCAATGGCGACGCGCTGCCGCTGACCGCCTGAAATTTCGTGGATGGCACGCGGGGCGCGGTCTGCCGTCAGCCCGACGCGCTCCAGCAAGGCGGCGATGCGGCGCGGGCGCTCGCTGCGGGAAGCGATGCCATGGATGCGCAAGGGATCGTCGAGCACACGCGCCACCGTGGCGCGCGGGTTGAAGGCGGCAAGCGGGTCCTGGAACACCATTTGCAGGCGCGCGCGGCGGGCACGCAGTGCTGCGCTGCGCAGGGCCAGGAAATCGTCGCCTTCGAACTCGATGCGTCCGTCGTCCGGCTCGATCAATCGCAGCACCACCCGCGCGATCGTCGATTTGCCGCTGCCGGAGGGTCCGGCCAACGCCAGCGTTTCACCCGGCTCGATGTGAAAGGAGACATCGTCGACTGCAGCGATGGTGTTGTCGCCGCGACGGTAGCGCTTGGTGAGGTTGGACACCGCCAGCAGGCTCATGCGTGGAGCCCGGCTCGGTTCAGCAGCGGCTTGGTGTCGAGGCCGATATCGGCATCGAGCAATGCGCGCGTATAGGGCTGGGCCGGGGCGCCGACAATCTGCGCCGTCATGCCAAGCTCGACCAACTGCCCATGGCGGAAAACGGCGATGCGCCCGGCAAGCTCGGCCGCCAGCGCGATGTCATGGCTGATGAACAGCAGCGTCATGCCGTCCTCGGTCACCAGGCGTCGGATCAAGGCGACGATCTCGGCCTGCACGATGGTATCGAGCGCGCTGGTCGCTTCGTCGGCGATCAGCAATTTCGGACCGGCCGCAATGGCGGCGGCGATCGCCACACGCTGCTTCTGGCCGCCGGAAAGCTGGTGCGGGAAGGCGCGCAGGGCCGAGTCAGGATCGGGCAGGCGGACGCGTTCGAGCAGGGTTTTGGCCCTGGCATAGGACTGGGACCAGGTGAGGCCGAGATGGGTGCGGGCGACTTCGGCGATTTGTTTGCCGATTGGCATTACGGGGTCGAGGCTGGCGGATGGGTCCTGGAAGACGAAACCGATATCGCGGCCGCCGCGGGGAGGGTGACTTGATCTGGTGAAGAGCTTTTGCGGTCTGTGCTCTACGAGGCCCCCCTCTGTCCTGCCGGACATGTCCGGCAGGACAGAGGGGGGTGCCTTGGCGCCCAACGCCGACGGTAGGAACCAATCGATCTTTCCTTCAGTCTTGGTGCTTGCCGGCAACAGCCCTGCAATCGCCAGCGCCAGCGTGCTCTTGCCCGAACCGCTTTCGCCGATGATGGCCAAGCGCTCGCCAGCCTCTATGCCGAGGCTGACACTCTTCAGCGCCGTCGCCTCGTTGCCGTCGCGGCGGTAGGTCACCGTCAGGTCGCGGATCGAAGCCAGCGCGGTCACGACAGGCCTCTCCTGACCGCCGTCGTCTCGACGATGCCTTCACCGGCGAGATAGACGCCGAGCACGGTCAGCACCAGCGCTATGCCCGGGACGATCGACAGGAAGGGCGCGGTGCGCAGGACAGCACGGCCTTCGGCAATCATGCCGCCCCAGGTGACCCGGTTGGGATCGCCCAGGCCGAGGAACGACAAGGCCGCCTCGGTGAGGATCGCCGCGGCGACGATCACCGACGACATCGCCAGCACCGGCGGCAAGGCATTGGGCAGCACCTCGCGAAAGGCGATCGCCAGCGGGTGCATGCCGATGACCCTGGCGCCGGCGACATAATCGCGTTCGCGAATGGACAGGACTTCCGCGCGGGCGACACGGGCTGGTCCGGTCCAGGTGCCGAGCGCGATGGCGATCACGACGATGCCGAGCGACGGTCCGACGACGCTGACGAAGGCCAGTGCCAGCAGGAAGCTCGGCACGGTCTGGAAGGCGTCGGTGATGCGCATCAGCACCTCGTCGACGAGGCCGCCGGCAAAGCCGGCCAATGTGCCGACCACTGCCCCGATGACAAGTGCGGCGGCCGCGGCGGCGATCCCGACAGCCAGCGATGTGCGGGCGCCATGAAAAAGCTCGGCCAGCACGTCGCGGCCAAGCCGATCGGTGCCAAGCGGGAGCGACCAGTCCTGGAACGGCGGCAGCAGCGCCGGCCCGGCAATCGCTTGCGGATCGCCGGGGAACAGCAGCGACGCCGACAGCGCCATGGCGATCAACGCCGCCAGGAGGATGGCGCCGGCGACCGCCTCGGGCGTGCGCAGAAAGCGGCGGAGGGCACTCATGCGCCGGCCTCGCTGGCGCCGACGCGCGGGTCGAGGAAGGCATAAGCGATGTCGACGGCAAGGTTGATGACAATGACCAGGACGGCGCTGGTGAGAATAATGCCGAGCAGAAGCGGCGTATCGCGGGAGGCGACTGCCTCCTGCGCCAGCCGGCCGAGGCCGGGCACGGAAAAGACGCTCTCGATGACGACGCTGCCGCCGAGCATCTGCGCCGACTGCAGGCCCAGCATGGTGACCAGGGGCAGCAGCGCGTTGCGGGCAATGTGGGCGAGCACGATGCGGCGGCGCGAAAGCCCTCTGGCGCGGGCGGCCAGCACAAAATCCTGCCGCCAGACCTCGGCCATGCCGGCGCGCATCATGCGCAGATAGAG
>NZ_RZQA01000828.1:0-2855 GCF_004022915.1 Mesorhizobium sp. M7A.F.Ca.US.006.04.2.1 | reverse complement strand
GATTTCGACCGCTTCTTTGCCAATCGCGGCATTGCCGTCGCCATTTGATTTTTTGACAGTCGAGGGATTTCGATGACCGACAAGACAAGAGTGGCCATCCTCTATGGCGGGCGTTCGGCCGAGCACGACGTGTCGCGCCTTTCGGCCGCCAATGTGCTGAAGGCGATCGACCGCACGCGCTACGATATCGTGCCGATCGCCATTTCGCGAGGCGGCAGGTGGCTGCTGCAACAACTCGATCGCGCCGCGGCGATCGGCGATGAGGCGGCAGGGGCGCCGGCCTCCGAAGACGGCCCGGAGGTTGCTTTGTTGCCCGGCGGCAAGGGCCGGCTGGTTGCGGTGTCGCGGGATGGTACGCAGCCTGAGCTGCCCCCCATCGACGTCGTGTTCCCGGTGCTGCACGGGCCGTTCGGCGAGGACGGCTCGGTGCAGGGCTATGCCGAGGTCGCCGATGTCGCCTATGTCGGCTGCGGCATTCTCGCCTCGGCCGCCGCCATGGACAAGGACGTCGCCAAGCGGCTGATGCGCGAGGCGGGACTGGCGGTTGCCCGCTCCGTCACCGTGCATCGAAACGGCAAGCATTCCTTCCAGGAGATTGCCGGGACGCTCGGCCTGCCTTTCTTCGCCAAGCCGGCGCGCCAGGGCTCGTCCTTCGGGGTCAGCAAGGTGAATGACAGGGACGGCTTCGAGCAGGCCATCGACACGGCTTTCCGCTACGACGGCAAAGTGTTGATCGAGGAATTCGTCGAGGGCCGCGAGATCGAGTTCTCGGTGCTGGGGCGCGCCGACGGGTCGCTGACGGTGTCGCTGCCCGGCGAGATCATTCCGGCCGGCAAGCACGGCTTCTACACCTATGAGGCCAAATATCTCGATGCCGACGGCGCGCTGGTCAAGGTGCCCGCCGATGTCCCGGCCGATGTGGCCGAAAAGGCCAGGGATATGGCGCGGCAGGCGTTCCAGGCGCTTGGCTGCGAAGCCATGGCGCGCGTCGATTTCTTCCTGCGCACCGACGGCAGCCTGCTTGTCAACGAGGTCAACACCATTCCCGGCTTCACCGACATCTCGATGTATGCCAAGGCGCTTGCCGCCTCAGGCATCGGCTACAGCCAGACCATCGACGTGCTGATCGAGCACGCGCTGGCCAGGCATGCGGCGCGCTGATCCGATCGGGCGAGCCTGACTTCCATTTAGCCCTTGGGGAGCGGCCGGTGCGGGCCGGATCATTGCCTGTGAGCGAGGCGTATTTCATCGTTGGCTAAAGTTGCACGTCCGCTCTATATGCCCGACCATGGCATTTGGCAGGGAGGCATCACGTGGCCAATCGTCGAAACGGCACGGCGTCTCCGGCTGATGGGCTGGGGGACACCCTTTCAGCGGCCGCGCCCCATCCGCGAACCTCTTTGCCCAATGTGGCGGCCATCGTCACGACAGTGGCGGCACTGTATTTCGGGCGCGAGGTTTTCCTGCCGATCGCCATCGCGCTGCTGCTGACCTTCGCACTGGCGCCGCTTGTCGCAGCGCTAAAAAAGCTCGGCATTCCCCGGATTGCCGCCGTCATCGCCAGCGTGCTCGGCGCCTTCGCGGCGCTTGGCCTGTTCTCCTTCATCGTCGCCACGCAGGTCAGCGAACTGGCGCAGAACATCCCGGTCTACCAGACCAACATCCTGACCAAGATCCGCTCGCTCAAGGAAACCGGGGTCGGCGGCGGGATCCTTGCCAGACTGAGCAAGGTGGTCGAGCGGGTCGGCCAGGAGATCGACAGGCAAGACCCCTCGCTGCCGGTCGCCACCCCGGAAAAGCCGCCGCGCGAGCCGGTGCCCGTCGAGATCGTCGCGCACGAAAGGCCGCTTCAGGTCCTGCAGAATGTCGTCGGGCCGCTGATCAGCCCGCTTGGGTCGGCCGGGCTGATCATTGTCGTCGTCATCTTCATGCTGCTCGAGCGGGAGGATCTGCGCGACCGCTTCATCCGGCTTGTCGGCTACGGCGACCTCCACCGCACCACCGAGGCGCTTCAGGATGCCGCCAAGCGGGTGGGCCGCTATCTCCTGATGCAATTGGTCGTCAACATCGTCTACGCCATACCGATCGCGATCGGGCTCTGGGCCCTCGGTATTCCCAATGCGCTGCTGTGGGGGCTGCTGGCCCTGGCGCTGCGTTTCGTTCCCTATATCGGCCCGATCATAGGCATGCTTTTGCCGCTGTTCCTGGCGCTGGCCGTGGCACCGGGCTGGTCGCTCGTGCTGTGGACAGCCGCCTTGTTCGTGGTGATGGAACTGATCACCGGCAATGTCATCGAACCCTGGCTCTACGGTTCGCGAACGGGACTGTCGCCGCTGGCGATCATCGTCGCGGCGATTTTCTGGACGTGGCTCTGGGGGCCGCTCGGGCTGATCCTGTCGACGCCGCTCACTGTCTGCCTGGTGGTGCTGGGCAGGCACGTGCCGCAGTTTGAATTCCTGGACGTGCTGTTCGGCAACGAGCCCGTGCTCGAACCCCATGCGCGCCTGTACCAGCGGCTGCTGGCCGGCGATCCGGAAGAAGCCACCGATCATGCCGAGGAGATGCTGGAGGAGAAATATCTGGTCGAATTCTATGACAAGGTTGCCATTCCGGCGCTTCTGCTGGGCGAACAGGACCGTGTGCGCGGCGTCATGGGCGATTTGCAAAGGCGGCAGGTGGCGGCCAGTGCCCTGATGCTGGTCGCCAATCTCGACGACAGCGCGCAGGAGGAGGCAGGCGAGGAGGAGGGGCCGCCCGTGGCCGCAGAGGCGAGCGACGATGACGATCCCGGCGGGGAGGACGAGACCGAACTGCCCGATGGCACGGATATGTCCGTGCTTTGCGCCGGGATCGTC
>NZ_RZQA01000827.1:0-2859 GCF_004022915.1 Mesorhizobium sp. M7A.F.Ca.US.006.04.2.1 | reverse complement strand
CAGCTTTCGCCGTGCGAAAGTTCTGTTCGCCATCCAGCGCAAACCGAAGCGCCCGAGGCGCACTGGCGAGGATACGACGTTCTGAACGTGCGCGAGCTTTTCGTCCAGCGTCATTGAATGTTGCAGCCGACCTCTGAGGTGTTTCGGGAGAAATGTCCTTTTCACGAGATACATCGCCGAGAGGATCGGGTCGTTGTGGCTGGGATCGGCTGGATCTGGGAGATGGGTGCGGAAGATCTGGTTGAGCAAGCAATGCTCCCGCTGCGCTCGCTCCGTGAGCGACAGCCGCCTTCGGCAGTAGATGCCGGCCGCGTCCCGCTCGTAGCCAAAAGCAACCGCCTGCTGGGCGTTCGGCAACTTTAGTGCTCCGACTGTGCCTCCCAGATGGGCCATATAGAAACGACCGAGCTGATCTCGGGCGTTGCCGATACCAGCTGGCATCACATCATTCGAGGCAAGTAGCAATCGGGTGGTCTCAAAGCGCGCCGGCGGCTACAATGTAATGGCAAGCCGTGACCTCACGCTTTGTGCCCTTCAAGTCAACACAGTCGATGTGGTGGACGCAACGCCCGTTCGGCGCCAGGCGAATTCCCGTCGCCGCAGCGTTTAACCAGATGTGGATATGACGCGAAGTCCGCAGCAACCCGGAAAGCCGTTTCCACACGTTGGTTGGTCGACTAAACCGCTCCAGGCGGGTCCTGAACAAATCGCCGTCGACGCCCTCGAATAGTTCAACGCGAGAACCAGGCAACGCGCTTGTTGGATCGTAGTCGTAAGACCCGACCTCGATCACCTCGTGCGCCCGACGGTAGTAGGGCAGCAGGGTTTCATAGGTGATCGGCCAGCCCGAATTGCGCACCCATTCCCGCTTCTGGAAGTCGATGCCATCGAACGGCACGCAGCGGCCACCCCATGCTCGGCTCGATCCTCCCAGCGCTCGTATCCGGAAATTCTGGACAGGCGGGTGGACGAGGGGATCTGCGACAATGCCGTGGTAGAGCTCCTGCGATCTCTTGGTCTGCCACCTGCCGCCCGCTTCCAGAACGCAGACGCGTAGCTTTGCATTTTCGAGCGCCGCGGCAATGGCCAGGCCGACAGTGCCACCTCCGACAATGCAGATGTCGTAGGCAAGTCCGTCGCCCGCTGCGGTGAATTGAGCGATCAACGTTCACTCCGGATTTGTTCGATCCCCGAAGGCACGCTCCCACCCTTCGCGCCCGGCTTGGGCGAAGCAGGTAGCGCGCGAGGAGCAGTTGGCAACCACCCGATTGATCGCATTTGAAGCGCCGGCCCAAAAGAGGTGGCTTTGGTGGCGAGGTCCGTGACGACTTCAAGGGGCCCGAACCGGAAGAGTTTTTGTTGCGACCACCCTCAAAGGGCATGGTTATGGTGAACGCACTTCTCAGCCTGAGTTCGGTGGTGGTATTCCGGTTCCATTCGCGAGATTTCCCGCCCATGGCTCGCCGACAGACACGCTGTTGGCTCCGGCTGAAGCCTTGCCTCTGCTTGCGAGGTTGCCATGGCGATCCGGAACCTCGAGGCATGTGGAGAGTTGTCCAGCAGCCCAGCGGAGATCCAAGCCATGGCGCTACCAGATGCCAGTTCCGGCGCGGCCGCGCAGCCGAAACGCTCTAGCAAGCCGGCAATCCCATCGCCGCACGCCACAAGGCTTCCGGAGCAGGATTATCGATAGACGGGCGCCCAACGATATGAAGGACAATGGCCCATGAACGTCGCCAACCTGCAATTGGAAGGTTTGCTTATGGCGGTCGCTGCCGTCAATAACGCCTTGGTCCGGAGGGGCCTTCTTTCGGTTGATGATATCGATATGGCTTTGAAAACCGCGGAGGCCTCGTTCACGGCTGATGAGCGCCTCTTCGAGGACATGTCGCCCGCCAACCGGGACGCAGTCTGTTTTCCTTTGCGGCTTTTGCGGTTGGCTAACACCAAACAGTTCGAAGCGGGTGTGCCACCGTTTGCCGAGCTGGCCAGGCAAGTCGGGATAACCAAGCAGCCCTACAACGATCAGATGTGAAGGGAGGAAGACAGGCAGGTGCAGGAAATCGTCGTGGTCAACAAGGTGGTCGAATTCCGGGGAGAGGCGGTGACCGCATACCGTGACGGTCACGCACACTGCAATGCCACCGCTTTCGGCGAGGCGGGCCGCGACCCTGGACGCGAGACCATTCCCGCATTGAACCCGTAGCTCTGGCGAAGGCACCACATGGAATATTTTCGAGCACAAGGAACATGTCAGCCCACGGGTGTTTAGGCCGCAATGACAATCATCGCCGTCACGACAATGAACTACCCTCTCGCCGTCTTCCCTGGCCCGAAGCGACGCAGGCTCTCAGCAATTGCGCGACTGGAACGAAGCCGCGGCAAGTGGCTGGCGGAGAACCGGACCCACATGACCGGTAAGCAGAAACAGGAGCCGGTCGCGAGCAGCGAACCACAATGCGGCTGCCATGAGCCGTGCGGTTCCAGATGGTTGGCTGCATTCCAAGATCGACAACCGAAACAACAAGCGCCTTTAGGGTCTGCCTGCGCGCGTGGCCTCGAAAGCCTTGGCCATGAACGATGACCCTGTAGATTCGCTCGCCAACGCAATTCACCACCGCAGCGCAATTCTGTTTGTTGGGGCCGGGGTGTCGATCAGTGTTGGACTCCCTTCTTGGGAGAAGCTTATAGAGCGAATGGCAAAGGAGCTCGGTGTCGACGACGAATTTTCCATGCGACGCGATCGTTTTCAAACCCTGGCCGAGTACTATCGGATCAAGCATGGCAGCATCGGGCCACTTCGCAGTTGGATGGACCGAAATTGGTCTGTCCCCAAGGACCGGATCGAGAAATCCGAGT
>NZ_RZQA01000826.1:0-2866 GCF_004022915.1 Mesorhizobium sp. M7A.F.Ca.US.006.04.2.1 | reverse complement strand
GCCGCTGCCCGCATTGCGGCGAAGGCAAGCTGTTTCGCGCTTTTACCAAGACCGTCGACACATGCGGCGTCTGCGGCGAGGAATTGCATCACCACCGGGCCGACGACCTGCCGGCCTACCTCGTCATCGTCATTGTCGGCCACATCGTGCTGGGCGCCTTCATGGGCGTTGAGGCGACGTCGACTTTGTCCATATGGCAGCACATCGCCATCTGGGTGCCGCTGACCATCCTTTTGTCGGTTGCGCTGCTGCAGCCGGTCAAGGGTGCCGTCATCGGGCTGCAATGGGCCTTCTATATGCACGGCTTCGGCGGCGAGCACGACGTGATCGAGCCGCATCCCGGAGCCTAGGCCGCAGCCAAGAACGCTGCCTGGCGCAACATACCGACCGTGAAAGGCCACTTTCGCTTGCCAGAAGTTTCCGCTAGGTCCTGCGCATGGACGGTATGACCAAGGCGGAAGTCGACAGGATCGAGCGGAGCATGATCGCTCATAGCGACCGGCCAATTCGCCCGCGCGACGCGGCAACCCTCATCCTGCTCGACCGCAAGGACGACGACGTACTGGTTCTGATGGGTCGCCGCCATGCCGGCCACGCCTTCATGCCGGGCAAGTTCGTCTTTCCCGGCGGCCGCACCGATCCGGCCGATAGCCGCATACCGGTCGTCGCCGCCCTGCACCCGGAGCAGGAAGCCAAGCTGATCGCCGGGCCGGGGCGCACAAGCGCCGCACGAGCCCGCGCCATCGCCCTGTCGGCCATCCGAGAGACCTATGAGGAAGCCGGGCTGCTGATCGGCCGCAAGGGTGCTTTCGCAACTCCCAGATCCGACTGGCAAGGCTTTGCCGAACACGGCGTGCAACCCTCTCTCGACATGCTGCGCTTCGTCGCGCGCGCCATCACGCCGCCCAACCGGGTGCGCCGCTTCGACACCCGCTTCTTCAGCGCGTGGCGTGACGACGTCGCGGTCGAACTGCCCGGTGGCGGTCCGACCAACGAACTGGAAGAGCTGGTCTGGCTGCCGCTTGCCAAGGCCAGGGAAGCCGACATACCCGACATCACCCGAATGATCCTGGACGAGTTGGAAAAGCGCCTCGCCCATGATCCACTGTTGCGTCCAGGCGGTCCCGTGCCCTTCTACCGGCTTGTCCGCAGCCGCTTCATCCGCGAACTTCTCTAGAGCAATTCCAGGAAAGTGTGACGCGGTTTTCCGTCCGAATTGCGTAAGATCAAACAGACAGAGTATTCAGCATCCATGACGGTCGATACCCAACCAAAGGGCGACGAGCGCGTACACTGGCTGCCGATGGTGGCGGCGATCTCGTCGATCAGCGTCGTCGGCATCGCCATCGGCCTCGGCATGCCGCTGCTCAGCGTCATCCTTGAAACACGCGGCCACTCGGCTTCGATGATCGGCCTCAACACCGCCGTCGCCGGCCTCGCCTCGATCGCCGGTGCGCCGCTGGCGACCCCGCTCGCCATGCGCTTCGGCGTTGCCTGGACCATGATCGCCATGATCGCCGCCGGCGCGCTGGCCTTTGTCGGCTTCCATTTCGCACCCGATTTCTGGATGTGGTTTCCACTGCGCATCGTGCTGCACATTGCGCTGACGGTGCTGTTCATCCTGTCTGAATTCTGGATCAGCACCTCGGCGCCGCCGCACCGGCGCGGCCTTGTCCTTGGCATCTACGCCACTGTCCTGTCGCTCGGCTTTGCCGCCGGACCGTGGCTGTTCGCTCATCTCGGCAGTTCCGGCTTCAGGCCGTTCGGCGTCATCATCGCGTTGGTGACGCTGGCGGCCATACCCGTGCTGGCAGCACGCAACGAGAGCCCGTCGATCGCCTCGGATGGCGAAACCAGCAATTTCCTGCGCTACATCTGGCTGGTGCCGTCGGCGACCGCTGCCGTGCTGGTGTTCGGCGCGGTGGAAACCGGCGGCTTTGCGCTGTTCCCGATCTACGGCAGCCGAATCGGCTATTCCGAGGCCGATGCGGCCCTTCTGCTGACCATGATCGGCCTCGGCAATGTGTTGTTGCAGATCCCGATCGGCATGATCAGCGACCGCGTCAGCGATCGCCGCTACCTGCTGATTGCCTGCGCGACGGTCGGTCTTATCGGCACCGTGTTCATGCCCTTCTTCGCCCAGAATTGGCATTTGATGGCCGCGCTTCTGTTCGTCTGGGGCGGCGTCGTCGCCGCCATGTACACGATCGGCCTTGCCCATCTCGGCTCGCAGCTTTCCGGCCATGAACTGGCGTCGGCCAATGCCGCCTTCGTGCTGTGCTACGGCGTCGGCATGGTGCTCGGCCCGCAGGCGATCGGCATCGGCATGGATGCGTTCGGCCCGTCCGGCTTCGGCTGGTCGCTCGGCCTGTTCTTCGCCGCCTATATCGCTTTGGTCGCCGTCAGGTTGGTTCGCAAGATCCTGCTGTAGCGCGACTGCGGCCAGCCATGCATTTGGCACGGCACGGTGACAGGCTGCTGACAGAACCGTGTCAGGAGCACAGGGCTAAAAAGGTGTCCCAAAACACTTGAGGACACTTCCATGATCGACAGCGGCTTTGAAACCACATCGCTACGAATGACACTGCTTCTGCTCGTGACCTTCCAGGCTCCGGCCACCGACGTCGACCGCATCATGGATGCGGTGGTGGCGATCGCGCCGCTGGCCATGGGCAAATATGACCGCAATGCCTATCAGTCGGCGCACGGCATCGAACGCTACAGGCCGCTTGACGGTGCGGCCGCCGGCGCCGAAACCGAATTGCGGCGGCGCCCCGGCACGGTCGAGGTTTCCTTCGAACTGCCGGACGACCAGGCGCTGGCCGCCCGCGTCGTCGAGGCGATTTTCCAGGCGCACTCCTACCAG
>NZ_RZQA01000825.1:0-2876 GCF_004022915.1 Mesorhizobium sp. M7A.F.Ca.US.006.04.2.1 | reverse complement strand
GAACTGGGTCGTCGATGCCGGCGCGCAGGCGATCACGGACGCCATCTCCTCGGACACCAGGCCGGATGTGCTGATCATCCACGCGCCGGACCTCAACTCCTATTCCAAGCTGATGAAGAAGGCACAGGCCGCCGGCACCTATGTCATCCTGGTCGACAATCCCGCCAACTTCCCGGCCGACGCCTTTATCGGCAGTGATTGGGACCGGCTTGGCCAGCTCGAGGCCGAAGCGGCGATCAAGGGCTGCGGCCCGAACTCGTCGAAGAAGATCGGCCTTGTGCAGGGTGACCAGGCGAACTCCTCCAGCCTCTATCAGTATGCCGGCATCATGAAGGTGCTGGACAAGAATCCCGACTTCAAGGTGGTGGCCAAGCCCGATTCCAACTGGGATGCGACGACCTCGCGCAACGTGACGACGACGATGCTGCAGCAGAACCCGGATATCTGCTCGATCATCGATTTCTGGGATGGCGACGCCACCGGCGCGTCCGCCGCGATCCGCGATGCCAAACTCGACGGCAAGGTGTTCCTGGTCACCACCGGCGGCGGCGAGAAGGCGGCCGATTGCGACAAGCTGGTCGACGGCACCTATGGCGCTGTGGTGATGACCGATCTTGCTCGCCAGTCGGGCGACATGAACGCCATCATCAAGTTCCTGCTGCAGAGCGGCCAGCCGGCCGGCACCTCGCACACCTACATCTACACGCTGGAGAAGGCGACGACCAAGGCCGACCTCAAGCCCGACAGCTGCTGGGACCTGAAGGCGCTGCAGGCACAAGCGGCGGCGGCAAAGTAAGCCGCACCTTTTCGACTGAAGTACAAGCGAGGTGACCGGAAGGATCCGGTCACCTCGTCCCCTCATGGAATAGCAGCAGCCGATGTCCTTTCGCGAACGCCTCCAGTCCTGGCGCTACAATCTCGTGCCCGACCATGTCGTCGGCGAGATACTGACCAAACGCTGGACCGACAACGCCATTCCGTTCCTGGCGCTGGTGGCGACATTGGCGACCTTCGGCTCGGTCATTCCCGGCTTCTTCAAGCTGACCGCTTTGCAGGAATCGACCCGCCAGCTCGGCGAGTTCTCGATGGTCGTCACCGGCATGACGGTGGTGATGCTGGGTGGCGGCATCGATCTGTCGGTCGGCTCGATCTTCGCGCTGTCGTGCTTTTCCGCCGTCTATGTCTTCTTCATCCTCGAACAGTCGATCTGGCTGGCGCTGGCCGCATCGCTCGCCACCGGCCTCATCTTCGGCGCCATCAACGGCTACCTCGTCGGTTATCTCCGCTTGCGCGCCTTCCTCACCACGCTGGTGACCTTCATCTTCGGCCGGGCGCTGTTCGACATCCTGGTCACCACCTATGCCGCCGATGTGCAGCTCTCGACCGCGACATCGGATGTGCTCGACTTCATCGGCGACAGCACCTTCTGGGGGCTGTCCGTCTCGGTGTGGCTGGCGATCATCCTGGCCATCGTCACCCATATCGCGCTGACGCGTTCGCGGCCCGGCTGGCACGTGCTGGCGGTCGGCGGCTCGAGGCGCTCGGCGCATAATGCCGGCATCCGCGTGCGTCGCACCGTGTTCATGACTTATGTCTTTTCCGGCTTATGCGCCTCGATCGGCGGGTTCCTCATTGCTTGCCGGCTGAGCGGGGCAGGGCCGGGAACCGGCCTCAACCTCGAGATCATGGCGCTGACGGCGGCGGTGGTCGGCGGCGTCAGCCTCGGCGGTGGCCGAGGCTCGGTGATCAAGGGGCTGATGGGCGCCATCATCGTCTTGACCATGACCAATGGGCTGATCCGGCTGGGCTACGGCACCGGCACCAACCAGATGGTGCTCGGCATCATGTTGGCGGTGGCGGTGACCATCGACATCCGCTGGCTGAAGAACCGGCACAAGGTGCTGAATGAGGTCTATGTCGCGCCGGTCTATCTCAAGATGGGCGAGACACAGTCGGCCGCACTCGGCTCGGGCACGCCATACGAACTCGACAACAGGCTGTCGGCCGCAGAGCATATCGGGCTTGGCGAGCTGGAGGGGCCGGAAGACGTCATCCTCGACCGCGACGACAATCTCTATTGCGGCACGCGTCATGGCGAGATCGTCCGCTTCTTCGCGCCGGACTATGTCAGGTCGGAGGTGTTTGCCCACATCGGCGGTTTCCCGCTGGGGCTGGCCTTCGACAAATCAGGCAATCTGATCAGCTGCGTCGGCGCGATGGGGCTCTACTCCGTCTCGCCGGATCGTGAGGTCAAAAGACTGTCGGCCGAAACGTCGCGCTCGTTGACCTCGATCGTCGACGATGCACGGCTGCGTGACCCCAATGACTGCGACATCGCACCCGATGGGCGCATCTATTTCACCGACTCGACCAAGCGCTACGATGCGCATGACTGGGCGCTGGATTCGATCGAGAACCGCGCCACCGGCCGGCTGCTGGTCTACGACCCGAAGGACGGCTCGACGAAGACGTTGCTCGACGGCTATCGCTACACCAACGGTGTGTGCATGGCGCATGACGGCAAGTCGCTGTTCTTCGCCGAAAGCTGGGCCTGCCGCGTGCACCGCTATTGGCTGGAGGGGCCGAAGGCCGGCACCGCCGAATGCGTCATCCGCGACATGCCGGGCTATCCCGACAACATCAACCGCGCCTCCGACGGCAATTACTGGATGGCGTGGCTCGGCATGCGCACGCCGAGCTTCGACCTGTCGCTGCGCCATCCCGACATGCGCAAGCGCATGACGCGCCGGCTGCCGCAGGACGAATGGCTGTTCCCCAACATCAACACCGGCGGCGTGGTGAAATTCACAGAGAAGGGCGGCATCGTCGAGGCGATGGGCGACCTCACCGGCGGCGCGCACCCGATGGTCACCTCG
>NZ_RZQA01000824.1:0-2876 GCF_004022915.1 Mesorhizobium sp. M7A.F.Ca.US.006.04.2.1 | reverse complement strand
ATCGAACAGGCCAGCATTGCCAGGAATGCAACCGAAATCAGCAATGTCCCGAAGCCCGCTCTCTCCATGCCGCCTGCTTATCGGCAGAAATGCGGCTCAATCAAGATGACGAAATGCCCATGCGATGCGTGGAATCGGCCTACTGGAACGCCGTTTCCGAAAAACTTCTGAGCTTGCGCGAATGCAACCGCTCCATCGGCATTTCCGCGAGCTTCTCCATAGCCCTGATGCCGATGGTCAGGTGCTGCGCCACCTGGCGCTTGTAGAATTCGGTCGCCATGCCGGGCAGCTTCAACTCGCCATGCAGCGGTTTGTCCGAAACGCACAGCAGCGTGCCGTAGGGAACACGGAAGCGGAAGCCATTGGCGGCGATGGTCGCCGATTCCATGTCGAGTGCGATGGCGCGAGATTGCGACAGACGCTGTACCGGCCCACGCTGGTCGCGCAGCTCCCAGTTGCGATTGTCGATGGTGGCGACGGTGCCGGTGCGCATGATGCGCTTCAGGTCGTAGCCCGAAAGGCCGGTGACTTCGGCGACGGCTTCCTGCAACGCCACCTGGATCTCGGCCAGCGGCGGGATCGGCACCCAGACCGGAAGATCGTCGTCCAGCACGTGGTCCTCGCGCACATAGGCATGCGCCAGCACATAGTCGCCCAGCGCCTGGGTGTTGCGCAAGCCGGCGCAGTGACCGAGCATCACCCAGGCATGCGGCCTCAGCACCGCAATATGGTCGGTGATGGTCTTGGCGTTGGAAGGCCCGACGCCGATATTGACCATGGTGATGCCGCCATGTCCCGATTTCTTCAGGTGATAGGCCGGCATCTGCGGCAGGCGCGGCGGTGCAACGCCTTCCCTGGGCGCGCTCTGCCCGCCCTTGGTGATGACATTGCCCGGCTCGACGAACTCCGTGTATCCGCCGCCGCCATTGGCCATCAGGTCGCGGGCGCGGGCGACGAATTCGTCGATGTAGAACTGATAGTTGGTGAACAGCACGAAGTTCTGGAAATGCTGCGGCGTGGTTGCCGTATAGTGCGACAGCCGGTGCAGCGAATAGTCGATGCGCTGCGCCGTGAAGGGCGCCAGAGGCCTCGGCTCGCCGAAGGCGACTTCGAAGGTGCCGTTGGCGATCTGGTCGTCGGTGCCGTCGAGATCGGGCACGTCGAACAGGTCGCGGATCGGCCGCTTGATGCGCTCTGCCGTCGCGCCGTCGACATGGGTGCCTTCAAGGAAGGCGAAATGCAGCGGGATGGGTGTGGTCGATTCCGACACCGTGACCGCAACCCCATGATTGCGCATGATCAGGCGCAACTGCTCGACGAGGTAGCTTTCGAACAGGCCCGGCTGGGTGATGGTGGTGGAAAAATGCCCAGGCGTCGGCATATGCCCATAGGCCTGGCGCGAGTCGATCTGGGTGAATGAGTTGGTGGTGACGCCGATCTCCGGATAGAAGGCCCGGTAGCGCTTGCCATTATCACCGCCTGCTGCCGCCAATTCTGCGAAGGAGTCGCGCAGGAACTTGGTGTTGCGATCGTAAAGCGCCTGCAGTGCCTTGACGGCCTTTTCAGCGCTATCAAAGCTTTGCCGGCCAAAAGGCTCCGGCATGACGACAGATTCGATGGCTTGTGGGTAGATTCGCTTTTCCATGGCTCAATATAGAGACTTGGATCGGCACTTGGGAGGGGTGTCGCGACCGAAGGCGGTCAAAGCGCCGTTTTTCTTCAACCGCGCTGCAGGCTGACCAGAAGCACAAAGCCGACGCCGGACTTCTTCAGGGCCGGTGCGTCGATCGTCGAGCCGGTGTCGGCGCGCATCATCGGCACGGCCAGGACCGGAGCGGCCAGAACCGTCAGGATAAGCGCCGCCCGCGGCAGAAGCCGAAGGGTCTTGAGAGCGTTGGCGGCGATGCGGTTCATGGCGTTCAGCTTTTCTTTTCGAGGTCTTGGTTTCTTTGTTCAGTTGCGAAGATGGGTGGGGCAGGCGAGGCGGCAGGTTCTGGAACTGGCTTCGTCCCAGGCGCGGGCCGGACGGCCCGCTTCAGCGACGAGGATGGCGAAGAACATTCCAAACAGGCTCACCAGCAGGCAGACGATGGTGAAGCGGCGAGCAAGCATTGGGTCGGTCTCCTTCAACACGCCGGAGAATGCCCTGATGCAACTGAACCGGCTCTGATGGCGGCGTTCATCTGCGGTTCAAGATGATTGACGGGGTTTCGATGGCGCTGGCGTCGGTTGGATAGCCGCCGGCCTCCATCGAGCATCACCGGCGCAGGATGTGTCGACAAAACGAAAACGGGGCCCGTCGGGGCCCCGTCATCAGGTCGGAAAGATGCGCTCGATCAGAGCTTGTGCCAGGTCTGGCTCTTGCAGATCAGCCCGCCGAGCACGCAGCCGCTCATCTTGAGAGAGGTGCCCGACAATGTCGCCTTGCCCGAATAGGTCTTGTCGTTTGCCGGATCGGTGATGTTGCCGGCATATTTGTTGTCGCCCGTCGCCTTGAGGGAGCCGATGGTCTTGCCGGCATATTTGCCGGACTTGAGCGTGATGGAAAACGAGCCGCCGCCAGCGATGGCTGCGGTGTCGCCGGCCTGCGTCTTCCAATTGCCCTCGATCGGATCGGCCCAGGCCGCACCGGCCATGATCAATGTGGCCGCAAGGGCCAGGCTCACTCTTCGAAACATGTCTTCCTCCCTTTAGATGTCCGGCCGGATGCTCCGCCTCGGTCTGCCGCTTACGCAAACGTAAGCTAATCCAGCTCCCGGCAAAACAAAAGCGGTGCCGCAACGGAAGACTTTCGGATTTTGAAGGGCCCCGAATGCGCCTCCTGGCCAAGGAAATGAAACGATCGGCGCATCGCCTTTGTCTCCTGTGGTTAGCGA
>NZ_RZQA01000823.1:0-2884 GCF_004022915.1 Mesorhizobium sp. M7A.F.Ca.US.006.04.2.1 | reverse complement strand
ATCCAGGGATAGCCACCGAGCTGGCGTCCAGGGATAGCCAGGCTCGAAACACTCAGACATGCTTGCGGCCGCCGGTCTCGCGAAACCAGCTGTCGGGGTAGGGGTACCACCAGTCCTGGATCGCGGGCTTGTGGTCGATGATCACCATCTTGGAGCGGCGGAAAGCGTCGAGGCCCTGGCGTCCGAGTTCGCGGCCGAGGCCCGAGGCCTTCCAGCCGCCGAACGGCAGGGCGTCATTGTCGATCAGCGGGTTGTTGACCCAGACCATGCCGGCTTCGAGCCGTTCCGCCGCCTCGTGGGCTTCGGCCAGATCCGATGTGAACACCGAAGCGCCGAGCCCGAACGGGCTGTCATTGGCAAGCCGGATCGCCTCGTCGAAATCCCTGACCCGGCAGATGGCGGCGACGGGTCCAAAACACTCTTCGCGCACGATCGCCATATCAGGGGTGACGCCGGTCAGGATGGTCGGTTCGTAGAACCAGCCGGTGTTGTGCGCCGGCGGGATGCGCCCGCCGGTCACCGCCTCGGCGCCATGAGCGATCGCATCGTCGACAAGGCGCATGACTTTGGTCCGCGCGCTTTCGCTGACCAGCGGGCCGATCTCGGTCTTGTCCATGCCGTTGCCGATGCGCAGCGCCCGCGTCCTTTCGGCGAACAGCGCGACGAAGCGGTCATGCACGGAATCGACGACGAAGAAGCGCTCGGCCGAAGTGCAGACCTGGCCGGTGAGGTGGAAGGCGGCGGTGACGCTGCCGGCCGCCGCGATCTCGAGCGGGGCATGCTCGCTGATGATCAGCGGGTCGCTGCCGCCGGCCTCGATGACGCAAGGCTTCATGCGTTCGGCGCAGGCCACCGCCACCGCCTTGCCTGCGGCGACCGAGCCGGTGAAGGCAACGGCATGGGTGCGGTCGGAGGCGATCAGCGCCTGCGCTGTGGCCGCTCCGCCGGGCAGGCAGGAGACCAGCCCCTCTGGCAGCGAGCGGAACACGGTCATGTAGTCCAGCGTCGACAGCGTCGTCGCCTCGGCCGGCTTGATGATGCAGGCATTGCCGGCGGCGAGCGATGCGGCGACCGTCCAGCACATCAGCAGGATCGGGAAATTGTAGGGCATGATGTGTACGGAGACGCCGTAAGGTTCGTAGCGCGCATACTGGAACGAACCGGCCTGCGTCGTGCCGGCGATCTTGCCGGCATCGTCGCGCGCCATCTCGGCATAGTAGCGGAAGATCGGCGCGCAATTGGCGATCTCGCCGATCGCTTCGGGGTAGGGTTTGCCCATCTCGCGCACCATCAGCTCGGCGCAACGCGTGAAGTCCGCCGCCTCGATGGCGTTGGCGACGGCATGCAGATGCTTGGCCCGGCTCTTGGCGTCGAGCTTCTTCCAGGCGGCCTGCGCCTTCGTCGCGGCCGTGAGTGCGGTATCGATCTCGCCGTCTGTCGCAGCAGAGATAGCGCCGACGGTTTCCAGCGTCGCCGGATCGATCACCGGTTTTGCCGCGCCGGCCATCGACCGGTAGTCCGGATTGACGAAGAAGGTTGGCCGGTCAGGAGAGAAATCCATTTTGTCCTTCTCCATTTATGGAGCCTTTTTGAGAATTCGTCCTGCCGAGGCAGATGGCGTGGCTTTCGAGAACCGGAGCGCAGCGGACATTTAGTCCGTGAGCACCGGAAGCGCAGAAAGCCGCGTCAGGTGTCCGGCAGGGCAGAATTATCGAGAAGGTTCAGCGGATCATGTAGACCTTCTTGATAGTCTCATGGACGGTGCAGACGCCCTTCCAGTCCTGCGGGAAGAACGCTGCCGTATCCGGCTCGATCTCGATGACCTCGCCGGATTCATGCACATAGGTGCAGCGCCCTTCGAGGAAATGGCAGAACTCGTCGCGGGTGACATGGCAGTGCCATTTGCCCGGAGTGCAGACCCAAAGCCCGCATTCGGAGCGGCCTTCCGGCCCCTTGTACAGCAGCTTGCCCGAGGTATGGGATTGGCTCTCGATCATGGTCGGGATGACGCCCCAGTCGACGAGGTCGGTAATGGTAAGCGGGGATTTCATGATGGGGGTTGTCATATCGATTCCTTGGAAATGAGTGCTCAGCGGCACATGAAAGCCTTGATCAGCGTTTGCGTGATGATGGAGATGCCGGTCCAGCCGGCGGGGAAGAATACCAGCGTGCCGGCCTCGACCGCGATCTCCTCGCCGTCGTCATGGACATAGCTGCCGCGTCCCGACAGGAAGTGGCAGAATTCGTCGGCGCCAAAGGTGACCTTGCGCGTGCCCGGCGTGCACGCCCACAGGCCGCATTCGCTCGATCCGTCCGGGTTCTGCGCCAGGATCTTGCCCGAAGCGCGCGGCGAACCGGCGAGCGTGTTGCTGCCCGCGCCCCAGTCTTCCAATTCCACGGCCGAAGCCTTCGGCCAGTGCGGTGTCGACATGTCATCAAGCTCCGTGGTCACGCCAGCATGTAGACGTTGCGCATCGTCTCATGCACGGTGCATTCGCCTCTCCAGCCGGCAGGGAACATGACCACGGTGCCGGTGGAGACTTCTATCACCTCACCGACATCCGACCGGTAGGTCGCGCGGCCGGCGACGAAATGGCACAATTCGTCGCGCGGGATACTGAGGCGCCAGCGGCCTGGCGTGCAGACCCAGATGCCGGATTCCGGCTGGTTGTTCGGGCCTTTGTGCACGAGCCTGCCGGTCGAGTGCGATGCTCCTTCCAATGCGTCGGGTTGGGCGCCCCAGTCGACGAGGTCGGTTCGGGTGGAGGCCTGGTGGAGGTGTGGGGCGGAGGAGGTCATGAGCGTGCTCCATCATTTGGGCGCTCAATCCCGCCCCGTTTTCGCTCTACGAGGCCCCCCTCTGTCCTGCCGGACATCTCCCCCT
>NZ_RZQA01000822.1:0-2884 GCF_004022915.1 Mesorhizobium sp. M7A.F.Ca.US.006.04.2.1 | reverse complement strand
TTTCATAGTCGGGCGGGAAGATGCGGATGCGGTTTGTGTGCTTGGGATTGTCCGGCGGCAGGACGAACACCGATTCGGACAGGTTGAATTCGCGCGCGATGGCCTGCATCGCGGCCGTGTCCAATCCCTTGCTGTCCAGCACGACGGCCAAAGGATTGCCGGCCAGTCGCTCGGTCGTAAACACATCGTAAAGCAAGTAATTCCGGGTTTTCATTCCTGCCTCAATCCCAACATGGGCGAAATTTAATTTGATATTTGAACCGGTAAGCCTGATCTGTGCACAGATAGGGACATTGCGCATTATAGGGGTCCAGCGTGGACCAGATTGTCAATCTGCCAAAGACGGAATCGGATTCCGCCATCGAGACGGCGCTTGGGCTCGACCAGACAGGCCGGCGCAGATCGCGCCGTCGTGGGTGGCTCTATGCGTTGCTGGCGCTGATCGTGCTCGTCGCCGCGCTTGGCGTCTATCAATGGTATGCCGGCTCGCCGGCCAGGATTGACTACACCACAGTGCCTGCCGCCAAGGCCGACCTCACAGTCGCGGTGTCGGCGACCGGCACGCTGCAACCACTCACCCAAGTCGATATTTCAAGCGAACTGTCCGGCATCATCCGCTCGGTCTCGGCCGAGGAGAACCAGCAGGTCAAGAAGGGTGACGTGCTGGCGACACTCGACACGGTGAAACTCGAAGTCCAGATCGAGCGCGCCGAAGCTTCGGCCAAGGCCGCCGCCGCCAATGTCGAGGACGCCACGGTTACGCTGGCCGAAAACGAGAAGGCGCTGGTGCGCGCCGCCGAACTGACCAGGCGCGGCATGGCGACCGACCAGTCGCTTGAAGCAGCAACCGCCACGCGCGACCGTTCCAAGGCAGCTCTAGACAGTGCGCAGGCCAACCTCGCCATCGCCCAGGCCGACCTCAAGGCGCAGCAGACCGACCTTGCCAAGAGCACCATCTATGCGCCGATCGACGGCATCGTTTTGACGCGCTCGGTCGATCCCGGCCAGACGGTCGCCTCCTCGCTGCAGGCGCCGGTGCTGTTCATCATCGCCGCCGATCTCAGGAACATGGAACTGGTGGCGGCGGTCGACGAGGCCGACATCGGTGCGGTCAAATCCGGCCAGCATGCCCGCTTCACCGTCGATGCCTTCCCCGAGCGGCCGTTCGATGCCGAGATCCGAGACATCTCCTATGCCTCGGTCACCACTGACGGCGTCGTCACCTACAATGCGCGGCTCGAGGTCGACAACAACGAGCTGCTGCTGCGGCCCGGCATGACCGCCACCGTTTCGGTCGTCACCAAGCAGGCCAAGGACGTGCTCACCGTACCGGCCACCGCCTTCCGCTATCGTCCTGCCCAACAGGCCGCACGCGGCTGGAGCCTCAGCGACCTGTTCACCGGCCGCATGGGCCGCCCCGGCGGCAACCGCCAGCGCCAGGCCGCCACAGTGCCCACCGACGGCTCGCGCACGCTCTATGTGCTGGAGAACGGGCGTCCGCACCCGGTCAACGTCAAGATCGGCTCGACCGACGGCGAACTGACCGAGATCATTTCTGGCCTCGACGAAGGCGCACAGGTCATCACCGCGTCGCAGCAGCGGAGCTGATACCGTGGCTGCCGGTGCTGCCCTCATCACCTTCGACAAGGTCTGGAAGAGCTATGGCCAGGGCGAGGCCAAGGTGCATGCGCTGGCCGGCATTGACCTCGCCATCCGGCGTGGCGAATTCGTCGCCATCATGGGGCCGTCCGGCTCCGGCAAGTCGACGGCGATGAACATCATCGGCTGCCTCGACACGCCGACGGCCGGAACCTATTCCTTCATGGGCATCGACGCCGGCCGCCTCGACCGCAACCGCCGCGCCATGCTGCGCAACCTCTATGTCGGCTTCGTCTTCCAGGGTTACAATCTGCTGGCCCGCACCACGGCGGCCGAAAATGTCGAACTGCCGCTGATCTATCGCGGCGTGGCCGCCCGCGAGCGCCGCGACCTTGCCATGCAGGCCCTGGCGGAGGTCGGCCTTGTCGGCCGCGAGCACCACACGCCGGCCGAACTGTCCGGCGGCCAGCAGCAGCGCGTGGCGATCGCGCGCGCCATCGTCACGCGGCCGACGCTGCTCGTCGCCGACGAGCCGACCGGCAATCTCGACACCGCCCGCACGCACGAGATCATGGAGTTGCTGACGCGGCTCAACAAGGAGCTTGGCCTAACCATCGCCATGGTCACCCACGAGGCCGATGTCGCCGACTATGCCGAACGCACCATCCGCTTCCTCGACGGCCACGTCGCCTCTGATTCCAGGAAGCTGGAGATCGCACAACCATGATCTGGGAAACCGTCCGCCTGTCGCTGCGCTCGATCCGCCGCAACGTGCTGCGCTCGTTCCTGACCTTGCTCGGCATCGTCATCGGCGTTGCCGCCGTCATTGCCATGCTCACCATCGGCTCGGGCACCACGCAGAAGGTCAAGGCCGACATCTCCAAGCTCGGCAGCAATCTGCTGGTCGTCCGCTCCGGTCGCCCGGCCGGTCCCGGTGGCCCGGGCGGGCTCGACCAGGTGGTGCGTCCGCTGGCCGAAAAGGAGCTGGCGGCGCTGGTTGCGCATCTGACTGGCGCCCGCGCCATTTCGCCGGCTTCGCAAAAGCAGGTCCGGGTCATCTTCGGCACCGAGAGCCTGACCTCGGGCGTCACCGGCACCGACAGCGCCTATCTCGATGCGCGCGACTGGAAACTGGTGTCGGGCCGCCCGTTCAGCGATTCCGAAACCCGCTCGGGCACCGGCGTGTGCCTGATCGGCGAGACGGTGCGCCAACAATTCTTCGGCGCTGGCGATCCCGAGGGCGAGATCATCCGCGTCAACCGCACCTCCTGCAAGATCATCGGCC
>NZ_RZQA01000821.1:0-2888 GCF_004022915.1 Mesorhizobium sp. M7A.F.Ca.US.006.04.2.1 | reverse complement strand
CTTATCAGGGCATCACTCAGCCGCACCGGCAAATGGGCTGGCAGCGTCGCCTTTGTCGGGGGTGCCGTATCCGACATCCTCAATCCGCTGGCGCCGTTCGCCGCCTATGTCGCGCTGGTCGCCGCGGTGGCCGCAATCATCATCGCCATTGCCATCGTGCTCCGGCTGGTGCTGGCGGCCAAGGCGCTGCCGGCCTTGATCTTCGCCACCAGTGCGGCGGCCGTCGCCGGCGGCGTCTACGGCCTGCAGCAGCAGACCAACGCCCAGCACGGGGTGATCGCCAGCCTGGTGCCGGCCATTGCCGGGCTGCAGCAGTCGATGGGCATCGTTACCGAGAAAGTTGCGAAGATCGAGCAGACCGTCACGCAGACGCAAAAGACGGTCGAGGCGGTCAAGCAGTCGACCGACACGGTGGCGAAAAAGACCGACGAGATCGCGTCCGTCCAGTAGCAGCAGACTGAGCAGACGGCGGAAGTGCAGAAGACCACCGACGAGGTGAAGAAGGAGACCGAGACGCTGGTCGCCGGCCAGGCGCAGCAGCAGGCCCAGACCGAGAAGCTGCAAGCGACGACCGTGCAGATCGCCGCCTCGATCGACATCATCGCCAAGGGCTTTGCCGCCCTTGCCGCGCAGGGCGGGGCGATCGCCGAGCCGAAGCGGCCGGACGAGTTCTACCACAATGCGCGAGTCTACGAGCTGTCCGGCGACATGCTGAATGCGCGGCGCTCCTACCTCGCCTTTGCCGGCTTCGACGTCGACGCCATCGACCCCTATACGCGCTTTGCCACGCTGCTTCGGGTGCAGGACGGCAAGGCCGGCGCGCGCGAGGTGTTCGGCGCGCTTGCCGACAAGGGCAAGGCGCTGTCGATCAAGCTCGTGCATATCCAGCAGTTCGACGACGCCCAGCGCCTCGACAAGCTCAACGCCTTCGTCGCCGCCCATGCCGATTTCGCGCCGGCCTATTTCCTGCTGGCGCAGGAGTTTTCGGAGGACCGGCTCGGCGCCCAGACGCTGGCCGACAAGCGCAACGAGGCCAAGGCGCTGACCAAATTCATGGCCTACGAGAAGGATGGCGGGCTGCTCAAATATTTCGTCGACCAGACGCAGCTCGCCGACTGGCTGGACCGCAGCCGCAGCCGGCTGGCGGCGCTTGGCGACGTGCTCGACCCCGCCCGCTTCGTGCCTTCGCTGACGCCGATGCGCTCCAACCAGGGCTGGTCGATGACCATCTCGCTGCCCGAGCCGGCGACCGCCATCTCCTGGCGCATGGGCGACAGCGGTCCTTTCACCGACACCGGTTTCCTGGCCATGAACGACCCGACGACCGGCAAGCCGATGGCCAATCCGAGCTTCGAGATGCCCGACAGCACCGTGGCGGGGATCATTGCGATCAAATATCTCGATATCAGGGGCCGCGAGACCGGCCCGTTCGACATCCGCTTCGACCCCGAAACAGCGCTTCAGCAAGGCAACAAGCAGATCCTCGACCAGTTCTGGACCTCGTGGATCGCCTTCGATGCCAGCGGCAACCACGGCCTGGTCTATTTCACCCAGATGCTGTCCTACCGCTGCGCCATCAAACAGGTGCATTACAGCCTGAACGGCGCGGCACTCGACAAGGAGATCAAGATGCCGCCTTGCGACAAGAAGGACCCCTACGCCATTCCCTACGATTACCAACCCTATTTCAAGGTCGCCGACAGCGTGAAATCGATGTCGGTGCAGGTTACCTACACCGACGACACCAAGTCGCCGGTGCGGGAATACAAGCGACAGTAGCTCACCCTCCCCTTGTGGGGAAGGTGAAGGTGCGCGATGCAAAAATGCCCTGTCGCAGTGCTTGCGCAACCGCCGCCGAACGGTTCAGTTTGCGCCTTCAGAATCGGTGACAGCGCAATGACCATCCACACCATCAAGGCCAGAGGCATTTCGGTTTCGCTCGACCTCACGGTCGGCCACATCGCCGACATGGTCGTCGAGGGCGGCGGGCGGCAGCTGAAGCCGCTGCATCGCGCGCCCTGGGTCGATGCGAACGAGACGCTGCCGAAAGACCTGCCGGAAGGCACGGTTCGGCTGTCCGGCGATTTCCTCTGCGCGCCGTTTTCGCGCAGCGATGTCGAGGAAGCGCCGCTGCATGGCTGGACGGCCAACAGCGCCTGGGATGTCGTCGAAAGTGTCGCGACCGACGATGGCTGGCGCGCCGTCTACCGCTTGCGGCACAAGGTAATGGGCGCTTCGGTCGACAAGATCCTGACGCTGCACGACGGCCATCCCTTCCTCTACCAGGAGCATGCGTTTTCAGGCGGCCATGGTGCCATCTCGGTCGCCCATCACCCGATGACGGCCATGACCGGCGGCGGCAGGCTGGCCTTTTCGCCGAAGCGTTTTGCCGCGACGCTGGACGACCCGCTGGAGCCCGATCCCGCACGCGGCCGCTTCATGCTCGCCTATCCGGCGCGCTCCGCCGATCTCGGTCATTTTCCCGCCGCCGGCGGCGGCACGCTCGACCTGACGGAATACCGTATGGATGACCGCCGCGAGGATTTCATCACGCTGGTCGAAGCCGACCATGGCGGGCCGGGATGGACCGCGCTTGCACGACAGGCCGAGGACGATCTGGTGCTGGTGCTGAAGAACCCGGCCGAACTGCCAATCACCATGCTGTGGTTCAGCAATGGCGGGCGCGACTACGCCCCATGGAGCGGCCGCCACCTTGGCGTGCTCGGCATCGAGGATGGCCGCGCTGCCGTCGGCCATGCCGCCTCGATCGGCGACAACTGGCTGAAGCGCGAAGGGGTGGCGACCGCTTTTGCGCTGGGCGAAGGCCAAAGCGTGTCCTTTCGCCACGTCATCGGCGTCCTGCCGCTGTCGGGCGGCGAGCCGCCGCG
>NZ_RZQA01000820.1:0-2900 GCF_004022915.1 Mesorhizobium sp. M7A.F.Ca.US.006.04.2.1 | reverse complement strand
CTATAGGAGAAGTGCCTGGGGGCAATTCGGTCGGAGCCTGGCGCTTCGTTGACTTCACCTGCCATGACAGGCAAATGTCACGGCCACAACAAAAGCGACAAGCCGTTCCGCCCGGGGAAGAAGCAGCCTTTCTGGATGCCAGACACGGAAGATGTCATAGCCGAACTCGGCAATGAGCCGCCGCTGATCGCGGATGGCCGCAGCGGCCCGCCCGACCGGCGAGAGGTTTCTGCACGCTGGCTGTCGGGAACATTTCTCACTGGCGTGACCTCGAGCGTGTTGATGGGCGTGGCGCTGTTCGCCGCTCTTGACGGCCGCCAGCAGCTGGCCACCCCACCCGAGATCGCCGAGTTGATCAGCCTTGCCGGCAACGGAGATTCCGGCGAAGTCGCCAAGACGACCAGGCTGGTGGCGCCACGTCAGATCGCAAAGGCCAAGGACCGCCGCCGCATGGAAGTGTCGATGGTCACCAAGGTCGGCGACCGCGACGTCATCCACACCATGCCTTTCGTGCAGATCAAGATGGCCCTTGCCGCCGGCCACACCACCAGCCGCGCCTACCCCCCCTTCGACCCGATGCAAGTGTTCGGCGACGACGGCGACGACAATGCCCAGCCGGCGACGGCCTCGGCCGCTTCCGGCCAGATCTACGGCGCCAAGGTCGAAAGCGAGATGAGCCTGAAGACCGTCGATTTTCCGATCGACACGGCTTCCTTCGACGAAAAGAGCGACCTCTCCGCCGACGAGGTGGAAAAAGTGGTGCGCGAGGCCGGCACCGACCTCAGCGACGGCGCCGTGCAGGTCGCTTCGCTCCACTATGTCGATCCGCAGCGATTCGGCGAAGCCTTTGCCGAGAGCATGGCCGGCTCCTACGACGTCAAGATCGTGCCGGAAAACGTCTCGGTGGCGCCGCGAGCCACCGTTGACGACCAGGCGCCGGCTTTCGCCGAGGAAATCATCCCCTTCACCAAGGATCTCGACGTCACCGAGGCTTTTGCTGATTCGGGCTACACAGGGGAAGACGCCACCGGAATGGCCGAAGCCATAGCCAAGTTGCTCAATGCGACGGCGCTCAAGGCTGGAACCGTGCTACGCGTCGGCCTCGAGGTTCACGGCGATGCCGCCAAGGTCGTGCGCACCAGCGTCTACGACCGGACCCAGCACATCGTCACCATCGCGCTCAACGATCGCGGCCAGTATGTGCCGGCGCAGGAACCGGATCCGAACCCCGAATTGCTGACGGCCTTCGATGATTCGTCGGCGCCGGTGGTGGTGCGCGGCAACCTGCCCAACGTCTATGACGGCATCTACCGCGCCGCCTACTCCTACGGCATGTCCAAGGCGATGACGCAGCGGTTGATCAAGCTGCTGGCGTCCGACGTCGACTTCCAGTCTCGCCTCAGCCCCGCCGACCGCATCGAAGTCCTGTTCTCGCAGCCCGACGGCGACGATCAGACCTCGGACAGCTCCGAGCTTCTCTACGTCTCGGCGACGTTCGGCGGCCAGACCCGCAACTTCTACCGCTTCCAGATGCAGGACGGCGGCACCGACTATTTCGATGAGGACGGTTCGAGTGCCGAGCAGTTCCTGTTGCGCAATCCCCTGCCCGCCGGGAAATTCCGCTCCGGGTTCGGCGCCCGCAGGCATCCGATCCTCGGCTATGTCCGCATGCACACCGGCGTCGACTGGGCAGCCCCCATCGGCACGCCGATCATCGCCGCCGGCAACGGCACGGTCGAGAAGGTCGGCTGGGCCGGCGGTTACGGCAAGCAGATCATCATCCGCCACGCCAATGGCTACGAAACCTCATACAATCACCAGAGCGCCTTTGCCAAAGGCATCGAACCGGGCGTGCACGTCCGCCAGGGCCAGACCATCGGCTTCCTCGGCCAAACCGGCCTCGCCACCGGCCCGCATCTTCACTACGAGCTGATCGTCAACGGCACCAAGGTCGATCCGATGCGTGTCCGCCTGCCGGTCGGCAAGGTGCTGAAGGGCGATGACCTCGTCGCCTTCAAGCGCGAACGCGAACGCATCGACGAACTGTTGAAGCAGGAAGACAGCGATTCGCTGAAGGTTGCGAGCGCCAAGATCGATGGTTGATCGGCTTCAGCCTGGCGTATCTTCGGCCTTTCGCGGCCATGGCAATCGATCACCGGGAATGGTCGTCCAGGCGATGACAGCCGCAAGCAGGCAAAGCAGCGCGGTCACCGAAGAAACCGCGGCAAACGCGGCGTCGCTGGCGGCGAGCCTTGTCGCATCGATGGCCGGGGCAAGCCCGGCTGGCGCCGGTTCACCAAATCCCGGGATGCCGGAGGTTGCGCTCGCGTCCAGTGCATTCGCGTAGACCCACGCGGCAAGCGAGCCCATCGCCGCCACCGCGATCAGACCGCCGATGCGTGAGACGGCATTGTTGATGCCGGAGGCCGCCCCCGTGTCCTTGTCCTCCACCGCCGTCATGATCGCGGTCGACAAGGGCGACACGACCAGAGCCATGCCGAGCCCCATCAGCCCCATCAGCGGGAATGTTCCCGTCCAGAAATTGTGGATGCCGGCGTAGGTGAGCAAGGCCAGCCCGGCAAACGCAAAAGCCACGACCAGGCTGCCGCAGGCGATCGGAAAACGCGGTCCGATCCGGTCCGACAGCTTGCCGACAGGTCCCGACAAAAGCGCGATCGATGCCGACAAGGGCAGGAAGATGAAGCCGACCTCGGCCGTGCTCAGCCCCCAGCCGGCGATCAGCAGCATTGGCAGATAGAAAAGGTTGGCCGACAGCGCAAAATAGAGGAAGAACGTCGCCACATTGGCGCCGGCGAAAGCACCGACGCGAAACAGGCTGAGGTCGATCATCGGCTCGCGCTGACGAAGCTCGAAGACGATGAAGACAGCCAGCAATACGA
>NZ_RZQA01000081.1:0-12063 GCF_004022915.1 Mesorhizobium sp. M7A.F.Ca.US.006.04.2.1 | reverse complement strand
CGGCATGATGTGGGTCTGCGGCAACGACAACAAGGCGAGCTGGACGTCGGCAGCCGAACGCATCCGCGGCGAGGGCGCGCGCATCGAGACATTGTCGCCGCAGGCCTTTGCCGATGCCGCACCGGGCTTTGCCCTGGACAATGTCGCGCTGGCGCTGTGGGAACCCGAGTATGGCTATGCCGATGCCTTCGGCGCCACCAATGCTATTGCCCGTGCCGCCCGCGCCAGTGGTGCCAGGATCATGCAGAACACGTTGGTCGAGAGCCTCCAGCGGCAGGGCGACCGCATCACGGGTGTCATCTTGACCGATGGAACGATGCTGGAGGCCGATACCGTCGTCCTGGCCGCCGGGCCGTGGACGCGCCGGCTGCTGGCGACGGTCGGCCTCGATCTGCCGCTGCATGTCGAGCGCCATCCGATGGCCGTGCTCGACGCTGCCGGCAAGGCAAGGCAGGTCATGCCGTTCGCCTGGTGCGACGACATTTCCTGCAACTATGCGCGGCCAGACAATGACGGCGTCATCCTCGCCGGGACCTGGGCCGGCGGCGGCACCGGCCTGCGCCACGAACATGCAGGCCGTCCACGCTTCGTCGAAAATCCCGATGATTACATGGAAGGTGTCGAGGAGCAGGAATCGGTCGAGATCCTGGAGACCTTCGCCAGCCGCGTGCCGGCCATGGCCGAGCTTGGCATCCGGCCGGGCTGTGCCGGTCTCTACGACATGAGCCCCGACGATCTGCCGGTCATCGGCGCCATGCCTGATGTCGAAGGGCTGGTCGTTTCGGCGGGGTCTTCCGGCCACGGCTTCAAGACCGGGCCGGCAGTCGGCGAGGCGGTGGCCAGGCTGGTCACCGAAGGCGCGCAACCGATCCTGGCCCCGTTTTCACCCGATCGCTTCAGGGCCGCGTGATGGCGTCGGTGACGACGAGCGAGAGCAAGAGTTCCGGCTTCATGCCGGCCGCGTTCCGCAACGCCACGGCCGATGCCCTGTGCATGGTCGCGGTGCTGTTGCTGGTGGCGCTTGCCGCCTTCATCTTCGGCGGCGCCGCCATGCAGCGCGTCGTCACCTATGCTGCGATCATGCTGACGGCGGTGCTTGGCCTGCAGATCTTCTCCGGCAACAGCGGCATCGTCTCGTTCGGCCAGGCGGCCTTTGTCGGCCTCGGCGCCTACGCCACTGGTATTCTCACCATGCCCGCTGCATTGCAGCGAACGGCACTGCGCGACCTGCCGCAGTTCCTCGCCGGCCACCAACTCTCCTTCTTCGCGGCGCTGGCCGTTGTCCTGGTTTTGGCTGTCGTCATCGGCCTGTTGACCGGCACGCCACTGCTCAGGCTTTCCGGGTCGAGCGCCTCGATCGCCACGCTTGCCATGCTGATCATCGTCTACACGCTGCTGGTCGCCGGGCGCGAGATCACCCGTGGCAGCCAGCCTTTCTACGGCGTGCCGCGCGAGGTCGGGCTGTGGACGGCCGCGGCCATCGCTTCGGTGGCGCTGGTGGCAGCGAGGCTGTTTCGCGAAACGTCCTTCGGCCTAGCCACACGCGCTGCCGCCAATGACGAGCGCGGTGCCGCCGCCGTCGGCGTCGACCAGCGGACGGCGCGGCTGGCCGCCTGGGTGGCGGGTGTCGTCGCCGCCATGGCCGCCGGCGCCATGATGGCGCAATTCCTTGGCGCCTTTTCGCCGCGTGATTTCTACTTCGACCTCGGCTTCACCATGCTTGCCATGCTGATCGTCGGCGGCATGAGCTCTTCGCTCGGCGCCTTCGCCGGCGTCATCGTCACCATCGTCTTGATCGAGGTGGTGCGCCGCTTCGAAGGCGGCGGCGAGGTGCTCGGCCTGCATCTGCCCGTCCTGTTCGGCCTGACCCAGGGCGTGCTCGCCATCGCCATGATCCTGGTCATCTGGCGGCGCCCAACCGGTCTGTTCGGCGAGCGTGAATTGAACCTGCTGCGCCGGCCCGGACGTCAGGCGGTAACGGCTTCGGCCGCGCCGCCTCGGCATGTCGAAAGCGATCGGCTCAGCGCCGATCATCTGTCGCGTCGCTATGCCGGTGTCGTCGCCGTCGATGACGTCAGCCTGAATTTCCAAACCGACAGCATCACCGGCATCATCGGCCCCAATGGCGCTGGCAAGACGACGCTGCTCAACATGCTGGCCGGTGATGTCAAGCCAAGTGCCGGTACCGTGTCGGTGGGTGGCGCGGTGCGGCAGGCTTCTGCCTTCCGCTTCGCGCGCTCCGGCGTTGCCCGCACCTTCCAGAACATCCGCGTCTTCCCGCACATGACGGTGCTGGAAAACGTCGTCGTCGCCGCACGCCAGGTAGAGCCTGATCTCGTCCATGCCGAGGCGGCGGCAATGGGTGAACTTGCGCGCATGGGGCTGGAGAGATTTGCCGATCAGCCGGCCGCCAGGCTTGCCTATGGCCAGCGACGCCGGTTGGAAGTGGCACGTGCGCTGGCGTTGAAGCCGCGCTTCCTGCTGCTGGACGAGCCGGCCGCCGGCATGAACGCCGTCGAGACCGCCGAACTGGTTTCCATCCTCTCGACAGTCCGCACCGAGCGCCGCATCGGCGTCGTCCTGATCGAGCACGACATGAGGCTGGTGATGAACCTGTGCGAACGCATTGTCGTCATCGATCATGGCCGCGTCATCGCCGACGGTACGCCGGGCGACGTTCAGAAGAACCCCGCCGTGATCGCCGCCTATCTCGGCAGCCGCACGGCGCTCGCCAAGACCGCAACGCCTGAAAACCAGACCGCATAGACCGCAACGACCAACGACAAAAATCCAGAAGGAGAACCGACATGCCAAGCCTCTATCGCCTCCATCGCGCCGCCTTCTGCGCTGCCGTGTTCGGCATCGCCACCATTTCGACGGCCAGCGCCGAGGAGATCATCATCGGTGCCGCGACCGCGCAGACAGGCGGTCTTGCCCCTTACGACCAGCCGGCACTTGCCGGCCTGCGCATGTCGCTCGACGAACTCGACGCCAAGGGCGGGTTCGGCGGCAAATACACCGTCAAGCTGCTGATCAAGGACACCCGCTCCGACACCGCGCAGACCGCCACGGTCGCGCAGGAGCTGATCGATGCCGGCGCCAAGATCATGATCACGCCGTGCGATGCCGATCCCTCGATTTCCGCCGGCCAGCTGACCCAGCCTCTCGGCATTCCGACCCTGACGCTGTGCGGCTCCGCCCCGGTGCTCACCGGCGCGGTCGGCGATGTCATGTTCGGCACCTATCCCGCCGACAATGTACAGGCGACGGCGGTTGCCGACTTCGCCGTCTCCGAAGGCAAGAAGAAGGTGTTCCTGCTGACCTCGCCGGACTCCACCTACACCGCCAATCTGCCGGAATATTTCGGCAAGGTGTTCGAGAAGAAGGGCGGCACCATTGTCGGCCGCGGCACTTTCAGCATGGGCCAGCCCGACTTTTCCGCCGAGATCACCAACATCAAGGGCTTGGCCGATAAGCCCGACCTGATCATGACGGCGGCCTATGAGCCCGATTTCCCAGCCTTCATCCAGCAATTGCGCGGCGCCGGCGTCACCATCCCGGTCTATGGAGCCGATGCCATCGGTACGCCGACCATCAAGGCGCTCGGCAAATTGGTCGACGGCATCGTCTACACCGCGGCCGGCTATGCCGAGCCGGGCAGCAAGCTCGAAGCCTTCAACGCCGCCTTCACCAAATATGCCGGCCATGCGCCGGAATCGACCTATGAGGTCAATGGCTACGAGATCGGCCTGATCCTCGACCAGGCGGTCAAGACGGCCGGCTCCGACGACCCGAAGGCGATCCGCGACGCCATCGCCGGCCTCAAGGATTTCGAGGGCATCACCGGCAAGATCACCTATGCCGGCACCGACCGCATGCCGCTGCGGCCAGTGGCGCTGATGCGCTACGAGGGCGGCGAAGGCAAGCATGTCGAGACCCTGATCCCCGAAGCCGCCGACGTTCCGGCGCCGTGATGTCATGCTGAGCGTCGAAGCCCTGAAAATCCGGTACGGCGAGGTCGAGGCGGTGCGCCGCGTCGACCTCGCCGTCGACAGCGGCGAGATCATCGCCCTGGTCGGCGCCAACGGTGCCGGCAAGAGCTCGACGCTCGGCGCCGTCGCCGGGCTGGTGCCGGCGGCGTCCGGCAAGGTGGTCTTCGACGGTGTCGACATCACCGGCCTGGCGCCGGAGGCGATCGCCCGCAAGGGCGTCGCGCTGGTTCCGGAAGGCCGCCGCATCTTCGCCAGCCTGACGGTGGCCGACAATCTGCGTCTCGGCGGCGCGGTGCATCAGCCGGCGGCCGAGGCACGGCTGCGCGAAGAGGAGATGCTGGAGCTGTTCCCGATCCTGCGCCGCTACCACCGCGTCAAGGGCGGCAATCTGTCGGGCGGCGAACAGCAGATGCTGGCCATCGCCCGCGCGCTGATGGGCAAGCCGCGCATGATCCTCCTCGACGAGCCCTCGCTCGGCCTTGCCCCGCAACTGATCGACACCGTCTTCGACCTGATCGCCGAACTGCGCCGCAAGGGCCTGACCATCCTTCTGGTCGAACAGAATGTGGCGCTGGCGCTCGAAATCGCCGACCGCGCCGTCGTGCTCGCCAATGGCGAAGTGGTGCTGTCGGGCACGGCAAAAGAACTCGCCTCTTCGGACCTCGTCCGCCAGGCCTATCTGGGAGCTTAGAAGCATGATCGCGCAGCAGATCATCAATGCGGTGAGCCTCGGCGGCGTCTATGCGCTGCTGGCGCTCGGGCTGGCGATCGTCTTTTCCATCGTCGGCTTGATCAACTTCGCCCATGGCGAGCTGATGACGCTGTCGGGCTATGCGCTGCTCGCCTCGCTGGTGCTTGGCTTTCCGTTCCCCGTAGCCGTGCTTGTCGCCGTGTCCTGCGGCGCGCTCGCCGCTGTCGCCATGGAGCGCATCGCGTTCAGGCCGATGCGCGGCGCCAGCGTCACCAGTCTGTTGCTGACCAGCTTCGCTGTCTCCAGCCTGCTGAAGGTCGTCTTCCAGAACGGCATCTCGGCGCGGCCGCAGGCTGTCGCCATGCCTGGCTGGATGACCGGCGCTTTCTCCTTCGGCGATTTCACCATCGGCGTCGGTCCCAGCATCTCCATCGTCGTCTCCGCACTGGCGCTGATTGCGCTGGAAGTCTTCCTGCGCCGCTCGGTGACCGGGACGGCGATGCGTGCCGCAGCGGAGGATTTCGACGTCGTGCGCCTGATGGGCATTCCGGCCAGCCGCATCATCGCCACCGCCTTCCTGCTCTCCGGCCTGCTCGCCGGGCTGGCGGCCATGCTGTGGGTGGCGCAGCGTGCCTCGGTCGACCCGCTGATGGGTTTCACGCCGGTGCTGAAGGCGTTTATCGCCGCCGTCGTCGGCGGGCTCGGCAGCTTGCCCGGTGCTGTCGCCGGCGGCTTCCTGCTCGGCATCATCGAGGTGCTGCTGCAAGCGACATTGCCGGGAGCGATCGCGCCCTATCGCGACGCCATCGTGCTGTCGGGCGTCATCGCCGTGCTGCTGGTTCGTCCGCAAGGCCTGATCCCGGCAGTTCGCGCCCAGCGAAGCTGACCTGATGTATACCAAGCCCGAGTTCGTGCCACTGTCGCGCGACGAGGTGTTCGGCCTGATCGAGGCCGCGGCCTTTGCCACGGTGGTGACAGCGGGACCGCAGGGCCTTGTCGTCTCTCATCTTCCCTTCGTGCTCGATCGCGCGCGGGGTGAAAATGGAACGCTGATCTCGCATCTCGCCCGGGCCAATCCGCACAGCACCTTGATCAGCGAAGGCAGGGAGACGATCACTGTCTTCCACAGCCCGCATGGCTACATCTCGCCGTCCTGGTATCCGCGCAATCCGGTGCGCGACAGCGCGCCGACCTGGAACTTTGCCGTCGTGCATTGTCATGGGCATCCGGTGCCGCTCGACGATCACGGCACCGCCCGGCATCTCCTGCAGCTTGTCGATGTGCTGGAGAAGGATCGCGACGATCGCTGGCGCATGCGTGAGCTCGGACCAGGCGGCATGGAGCGGCGCATACCTGGTATCATAGGGTTTGACCTGCCGATCGGGCGGCTCGAAGCCAAGTTCAAGATGGGCCAGGATGAGCGCCTCTACGACACAGGCGGAGCCATCAGGGTGCTGGAGCAAAACGATCCGGCGCTGGCAACGATGATGAAGGCGCACAACGCGCATCGCCAGGACTGACCGCCTGCATGCGGCAAGGAAAAGAAAAATGATCCCCAATCTCAACATCGTGCCCTTCGTCAGCGTCGATCATATGATGAAGCTGGTGCTGAAGATCGGCGTCGAACGCTTCCTCGTCGAACTCGCCGGCTACATCGAGAATGATTTCCGCCGCTGGGAGCTGTTCGACAAGACGCCGCGCGTCGCCTCGCACAGCGCCGAGGGTGTCATCGAACTGATGCCGACCAGCGACGGCGAGGTCTACGGCTTCAAATATGTCAACGGCCATCCCAAGAACATGCGCGAGGGACGCCAGACCGTGACCGCCTTCGGCATGCTCGCCGACGTCCACAATGGCTACCCGGTATTGCTGTCCGAAATGACCATCCTGACGGCGCTGCGCACGGCGGCGATGTCGGCTCTGGCCGCGAAGTATCTGGCGCCGGCCGGCTCCAGCTGCATGGCGCTGATCGGCAACGGCGCCCAGGCCGAATTCCAGGCGGTGGCCTTCAAGGCGCTGCTCGGCGTCGACAGGCTGAGGCTTTACGATATCGACCGCACGGCCACCGAAAAATGCATCCGCAATCTCGCCGGTCTCGGCTTCGACATGGTCGCTTGCGGCACCGCGCAGGAGGCGGTCGAAGGGGCTGACATCATCACCACCGTCACCGCCGACAAGCAGTACGCCACTATCCTCACCGACAACATGGTCGGCTCCGGCGTGCACATCAACGCGGTCGGCGGCGACTGCCCCGGCAAGACCGAATTGCATCGCGATATCCTGCTGCGCTCAGACATCTTCGTCGAATACCCGCCGCAGACCCGTATCGAGGGCGAGATCCAGCAGCTTGCGCCGGATCATGAGGTGATCGAGTTGTGGCAGGTGATGTCAGGCGCCGTGCAAGGCCGGCGCGATTCCGGCCAGATCACGCTGTTCGATTCGGTCGGCTTCGCCATCGAGGATTTTTCGGCGTTGCGCTATGTCAGGGATCAACTGCGCTCGACCGGCCTCTACCAGGAACTCGACATGCTGGCCGACCCCGACGAACCGCGAGATCTGTTCGGCATGCTGTTGAGGGCGGCCCAGCAGGGTTGAGGCATAGAGTGTTCAGCCAGCCGAACCCCACATGGCATCCGGCACCACCACCAGCTTGCCGACGAAATCCTTGGCAATGAAATCCGCCTGCGCATGGTGGAAATCGGAGAGCTTGTAGACGCCACCGACCAGCGGCCGGATTTTCTTCGCCTCGATGTAACCAACGATACGACGGAAATCCGCGCGCGTGCCCTGGCTCGAACCATGCAACTGCAACTGCTTGAGATACATGGTCCTGAGATCGAGCTGCACGACCGGACCGGCAATCGCCCCGGCGGTGGTGTAGCGGCCTTCGGGCCTGAGAATACGCAAGAGATCGTTGAAGATCGCGCCGCCGACCAGGTCGGCCACCACGTCGATCGGTTGGCCGCCGGTCGCTTCAATCACGGCTTGCGGCAGGTCTGCGACGCCACGGGTGATGACCGCCTCGGCGCCGATGTCCAGCACCGCCTGTTCCTTGCCCTTGCCGACGACGGCATAGGGAATGGCGCCGCGCGCCCGTGCCAGTTGCACGATGCCGGAACCGACGCCGCCCGAGGCGCCGGTGACCAGCACGCGCTCGCCGGCCTTCAAGCCGGCGCGCTCCAGCATCTGTTCGCCGGTCAGGTAAGCGCAGCAGAAGGTGGCGAGTTCGACGTCGCTCATGTCGGTATCGACGACATGCGCATTCTCGGCCGGCACGGCCTGGTATTCGGCATAGCCGCCGTCGCGGCCGTGGCCCATATAGTCGATGTCGGCGAGCGAATCGTCGTCGCGATTGTAGATGGAGAAATCGACCATCACCCGTTCGCCGATACGCTCCGGCGACACACCTTCGCCGACGGCGGCGATGGTACCGACGGTGTCGGTGCCCTGGATGCGCGGGAAAACAAGCGTGTTGCCCTGGCGCCGCCATGTCGACACGGCAGCCGCATTCTCTTCCGTGCCATAGGCGCCCTGGCGCACCCAGACATCGGTGTTGTTCATGCCGCAAGCGCTGACCTTGACCAGCACTTCACCTGGCGCAGGCGCGGGCACTTTCACATCGCTGCGGTAGACGAGTTTTTCCGGCCCGCCGTGCCCGACAAGCAGCACGGCGGCCATGGTGGCGGGGAGGGTTCTGGTCATGGCATTCATAGTCGATCTCAGAGATTGGCAAACACGCTCTTGACCGCATCGGCGGTCTTCGACACGACGATGTCGGCTTCCTCGCGGGTCAGGCAGAGCGGCGGCGCGAAGCCAAGAATGTCGCCCTGCGGCATGGCGCGGCCGATGACGCCGCTTGCGGCAAGCGCTGTTGCCACCTGCGGTCCGATCTTCTGCGAAGCGTCGAAGAACACCCGGTCGTCCTTGTCGGCAACGAATTCCACCGCTGCCAGCATGCCGTCGCCGCGGACGTCACCGACATGCTTGTGGCCGCCGACCGCCTTGGCCAGCTCGGCGCGGAAATAGGCGCCCGTCTCCTTGGCATTTGTCACAAGATCCATCTCGTCGATCAGCTCGAGATTGGCCACACCGGCGGCAACGCAGATCGGATGTGCCGAATAGGTCCAGCCATGGCCGAGCGAACCGAGCTTGTCGGAGCCCTCAACCAGCACCTGCCACATCTTGTCGGCGACGATGACGCCCGACAGCGGCGCATAGGCCGAGGTCAGGCCCTTGGCGATGGTGATCAGGTCCGGCTTGATGCCGTAATGGTCGGAGCCGAACATGGTGCCCAGTCGGCCGAAGCCCGTCACCACTTCGTCGGCGACCAGCAGCACGTCGTACTTCTTAAGCACCGCCTGGATCTTTTCCCAATAGCCGGCCGGCGGCGGCACGATGCCGCCGGTGCCCAGGATCGGCTCGCCGATGAAGGCAGCGACGGTTTCCGGGCCCTCAGCCAGGATCATCTCCTCGAGCTTGTCGGCACAATGCTGCGAAAACTGCTCCTCGCTCATCGAGCGGTCGGCGCGGCGGAAGTAGTAGGGTGCCTCGGTGTGCAGGATCGGCGCGCGCGGCAGGTCGAAGGCGTTGTGGAACAGGTCGAGCCCGGTCAGCGATCCCGTCATCACGCCCGAGCCGTGATAGCCGCGCCAGCGCGAAATGATCTTCTTCTTCTCCGGCCGGCCGAGCACGTTGTTGTAGTACCAGATCAGCTTGATGTTGGTTTCGTTGGCATCCGAACCGGAGAGGCCGAAATAGACCCGCGACATGCCCTGCGGCGCGCGATCGATGATCATCTTGGCCAGCGTGATCGAGGCCTCGGTACCGTGGCCGACATAGGCGTGGTAATAGGCGAGGTTCTTCGCCTGGGCGGCGATGGCGTCAGCGATCTTCTGGCGGCCGTAGCCGACATTGACGCAATAGAGCCCGGCGAAGGCATCGAGGCTCTTCCTGCCATTGTTGTCCCACACGGTGACGCCTTCACCGCCGGCCATGATGCGTGTCGGGCTTTCGCCCCGCGCATGCGTGCCCATATGGGTCGAGGGATGGAAGAAGTGGTCGCGATCCCAGGCGGCGAGTTCGTTGGACTGGTCGAGCATTTTTTAACTCCTTGAGGGATGGCAGGACGAACCTAGGCGACGTCCAGACAGAGATACTTCAGATCGGTGAAGGCTTCGAGCCCGTGGCGCGAGCCTTCGCGCCCGATGCCCGATTGCTTGACGCCGCCGAACGGGATCGGCGCGCCGGTGATCTTGACGCGGTTGATGGCGACCATGCCGTAGTCGAGCGCGCGGCCCATGCGCTGCTGCCGGCCACCATTCTCGGTCACGACATAGGCGACGAGGCCATACTCGGTGGCGTTGGCGCGGGCGATCACGTCATCCTCGCTGTCGAACGGCGTCACGGCGGCAACCGGGCCAAACGTCTCCTCGCGCATGATCAGCGCTTCGTCACTGACATCGGCCAGCAGCGTCGGCTGGTAGAACAGCGGGCCGGCCTGGTGCCGCTTGCCGCCGGTGAGGCAGCGCGCGCCGTGAGCGATGGCATCGGCGACCTGTTCCTCCACCTTCTTGATGGCGCGCTCATGCATCAGCGGCCCGATGTTAATCTTCTCGGCTAGGCCATTGCCGGTCCGCAGCGTCTCGATGCGCTTGGCGAAGGCGGCGCAGAACCGATCGTAGATCGGACGCTGGACGTAGATGCGGTTGGCGGCGAGGCAGTCCTGGCCCGACGTGGCGAATTTAGCGTCGATGGCGATATCAACCGCTTTGTCCAGATCTGCATCGGCAAAGACGATCAGCGGGGCATGACCGCCAAGCTCCATCACCAGCCGCTTCATGGTCGGCGCGCTCTGGGCGGCGATCAGCCGGCCGATCTCGGTCGAGCCGGTGAAGCTCATGGCACGCACGCGCGGATCTTCGCACATCCGGCCGACGATCGCCGAAGCCTTGCCGGTGACGATGTTGAAGACGCCCACGGGCAGGCCGGCGCGTTCGCCGAGTTCGGCCAGCGCCAGCGCCGACAGCGGCGTTTCCGAGGACGGATGCGCGACGATGGTGCAGCCGGCGGCAAGGGCGGCGGCCGCCTTACGGGTCAGCATGGCCGACGGAAAATTCCACGGCGTGACGACGCCGACGACGCCGAGCGGCTCGCGCCGCACCATCATCTCGGCGTTCGGCAGATGGCTGGTGACGCTCTCGGCGTTCACGCGTTTTGCTTCCTCGGCATACCATTCGACGAAGGAGGCGGCGTAGTCGATCTCGCCCAGCGATTCCTGCAGAGGCTTGCCCTGTTCAAGCGTCATCAGCAGAGCCAGATCATCCTTGGCGCCGACGATCAGCTCGAACCATTTTCGTAAAATTTTCGAGCGCTCCTGCGGCAACAGCGCCCGCCAGGCCGGGAAGGCACGCGCCGCGGCATCGATCGCCTTTGTCGTCTGCCGGCCATCGAGCGCGGCGACGAAAGCGACGGTCGTGCCGGTGGCCGGATCGGTGACCTCGAAGCTTTCGGCAGCCTCGCTTGCGGTCCAGTGGCCATCGACATAGGCCAGTTCGCGCAGCAGCCGGCGGTCGGCGAGGCCGTCGAGCGCTTCATGGCGATGCGAGCGGGCGAAATGCGCGGACATGGTCAAAGCCTCCCGGTTCGGACTGATGCGGGAAGACTATCCGCCCGATGCAGATAGAGAGGCTGTTTGGAAGTCCTGGCGTAGAGAGACTCTCTCTATCGGGTTGCCCGGCGAGAGAATCTCTCCGCTCCTATGACGACGCCGGCAAAAGCTCTGCGAGGGGCAGCGCCACCTCGTCCTTCACGGTCTTGATGACGATGTAGGTGAAGTAACGATCGATGCCGATCTCGCGGTCCAGCAAGCCATCGACCAGCCGCTGATAGGCGTCGATGTCGCGCGCCATTACCTTCAACAGATAGTCGACGCCGCCGCCGACAGACCAGCAGGCGACGATCTCGGGAACATCGCGTATAACGCGCTCGAAGCGGTCGAAATCGGCCTGGCGGTGGTTTGCCAGCGTCACCTCCATCAGCACGGTGGCAACGGGTGCCACGACGCGCATGGCGATCCTGGCGTGATAGCCCGAGACGATGCCGGCCTTTTCCAGCTTGCGCAACCGCATCCAGCACGGCGTCGGAGACAGGCCGACCTGCTCGGCCAGCGCCAGCTTGGTGATGCGTCCGTCGCGCTGGATGGCGTCGAGGATTTTCAGGTCGATCGGGTCGAGTTTTGCTGATGTCATCAGGGCTCACTTTTTCGTCCGAGTACCATGACGGCGCATTATTTCGATTGTCAATTGCACTGATTTCGATCTCTAATAAGTCATGACATTGTGGCAACCCGATCCCGCGCTTATCCGGCGGCCGGCCTATCAG
>NZ_RZQA01000819.1:0-2910 GCF_004022915.1 Mesorhizobium sp. M7A.F.Ca.US.006.04.2.1 | reverse complement strand
CATGGTCGATCGCATAGCGCGAGCGCTGGCGATCGGGCTCGAAGCGAACCAGCCCGGCTTCGACCAGTATTTTCAGATGTTGTGACACGGTGGACTGCGCCAGATCTAAGCGGTCGACGACCTCGCGGCAGCAGCAGGAACTGCTCGTCGATAGGTGTTTCAGGATTTCGATCCGCGCCGGATGGGAAAGCGCTGCAAGTCGGGCGGCGACCGCACGGCTGTCCGGACCGCCGCATGATGCGTTTGTTTCCATCAGGGATTCTGCCATCGTTCATCGGCGATAGACGATGAACTGGCACGGGGCAAGCTAACCCTATGGGCAGAGCGCCGGAACCGCCAATCTCCCCCTCGTGGGAGAGATGTCCGGCAGGACAGAGAGGGGCGCGAAGGATCGCGACTTTCCACGATCAAAGCATTACGAGCAGCCGTAAGGTAGCTCGACCGGATTTGGCCGACAGGCTGGCGAGACAGCGCCCTCCTCTGCCCTGCCGGGCATCTCCCACAAGGGGGAGATTGCGCTCAACCGTCGGCGCTCAAACCCTACTCCGTCTTGGCGGGCGCTGTCGTTGCCTGCTCGCCCATGGCCTTGAGGTCGGCGGCTTCGCCTTCCTTCGACTTTTCCGGGACCTTGAACACCTGGCCCGGCCAGATGCGGTCGGGATCACTGATCTGGTCCTGGTTGGCGAGGTAGATGGTCGAGAAGCGTACGCCGTGGCCATAGACGCGCCGCGAGATCCGCCACAGCGTGTCGTTGCGGCGGATGATGACGGCGCCGTCGGCATGTTCAAGCTTGGGCGCCACGGTCTCGGGCACATCGCTTGGCGGCGTCGCCTCCGCCACAACGGCCGGAGCCTCGGCGGCGGGAGCAGGCGTCGTGGCCGGGGCCGTTTCGGCCGCGGCCGGCGCCTCGGCGGCGGCAGGTGCGGCCGGCTTGGGCTGAACGGGCTTCGGCGCCGAGGGTGCCACGGCGGCGATCGCTTCGCCGGGCTCACGCTCGAACGGTACGGCCGCGCGGGCCACAACTGTCACACCGTCGGCATCGAGGCCGTCGACATGGATTGTGTAGCTGCCGACCGGAATGTCGCGCGTCGCCTCGACCAGGAAATGACCGTCCGTCGAAGTTTGCGCGTCACCGAGCAGGATGTCGTTGGCATACGCGCGCACCTTGCGGCCGGCATCGGCGAGGCCGGCGACAAAGATCTTGCTGCCGTCGATCTCGACCGCCTCGACGACGATCTTGGGCTCGGTCACGCCTGCAGCGGGCGGCGTCGCCGGCGCTGCAGGAGCCGGTGTCGCGTCGACCACGGCTGGCGCTGGGGCGGCTGGCGCCGGAGCGGTTGCGGGGGCTTCGGCTGTGGGAGCAGCCGGCGCGGCGGCCGGAGCAGCCGGCTTTGTCTCGGGTGCGGGAACGGTCAGCAATTCGGCCGGCTTGCCCGGCTCCTCGACCATGGCCAGCACCTGGCCGGCCGCATCCTTGGGAACCGAAACGACGGCGGTCTGCACCGAGGGCGTTACGACGTCACCGGTGGTCGCGCGCAGCGCGATCGTATAATCGCCGGGCTTCAGCGGATCATCGAGAATGATAACGAAGGCGCCATCGGGACCAGCGACCGTCGAGCCAAGCACCGTCGAGCCATTGAGGATTTCGACCTTGGCGTTGGGCGCCGCATTGCCGGCGACGACAATCGAGCCATTGCTTTCGACGCGCACGACATCGAAGGACGGTGCGACCGGACCGGTCGCAGCAGGCGCCGCCGCGTCCGCGGCCGGTGCGGCGGGTGCCGTTGCCTGGGGCACTGCGGCGGGGGCCGCCGGGACTTCAGCGGCGGGCAGCCGCGCTTCGGTGCCGGGATCGGCCGATTTTGCCGCTGCGGGCGGCGTCTGCGCCGCCATTTGCGCCGGCGGCGTGGGATTGAGATACGGGTCGAGTGCGCCCTCTACAGAGGCGGTTCCCGCGGCGGCAACGGTCCCACCCGCCGCGAACAGGAACGCCTTCAGTGGATTAATTGCCATATTTCCCTACCCCTTAGCCACCTAACGCCGGTCTAGCCTGTTTTAGCAATACCGACAAGAAAAAGCCCAGGCCGTTAACCCTTGGGGCTTGACCGCGCTTTCAGACCCAATCACCAATCATCGACATGAACACGATTCGATCCGTCTGCGTCTATTGCGGCTCGTCTCCGGGCCGCGATGAAATCTATATCAAGGCCGGACACCTGCTCGGGCGCTCAATTGCCAAAGCGGGATTGCGGCTGGTCTATGGCGGCGGCACCAAAGGCATCATGGGCGCTGTCGCCGAAGGCGCGCTCAAGGCCGGCGGCAAGGTGACGGGCATCATTCCGCGCTTCCTGATCAACAAGGAGGCGAGCGAAACAGCGCTTGACCGGCTCGATGAACTCTTGATCACCGACAACATGCACGAGCGCAAGCACAAGATGTTCGAGAAATCCGACGCCTTTGTGGCACTGCCGGGCGGCATCGGCACGGTCGAGGAGATCGTCGAGATCATGACCTGGGGACAACTTGGCCATCATCGCAAGCCGATCGTCTTCGCCAATGTCAAAGGATTTTGGGATCCGATGCTGGCGCTGCTCGATCACATGGCCGCCGAAGGCTTCATCCACACCGCGCAGCGGGTCAAGCCGCTGGTCGTCGACGACCCCGAAGCGATCGTCGCCGCCATCATGGTAGCCGGATCGTCCGTCGACGCCCCGACCGAGGGCGTGCAGTCGGTGATCGATAAGATGTAGGGGAATAAGGCAGTAGGGCAGTAGGGCAATATGTGACAACAAGTGAATTGCCTGGAGGTCTCTGCCCTACTGCCCTACTGCCCTACTGCCCTACTGCCCTACTGCCCTACTGCCCTACTGCCCTACTGCCCTACTGCCCTACTGCCCTACTGCCCTACTG
>NZ_RZQA01000818.1:0-2919 GCF_004022915.1 Mesorhizobium sp. M7A.F.Ca.US.006.04.2.1 | reverse complement strand
CCGCCGCTGCCGCCGCTGCCGGCGGCGTACACGGGAACAGCGAGGAACTGCAGCGCGAGAAGCGCGGTCGCAGCCTGGATCAGCATTCTTTTATGCATCGAAACCTCCTGGAGGGTGAGAATGCAATACTAACGCCGGTCGGCTTGCGTTTCATCCCGGAAAAATGCGGGCGGGAGAACATCAGGTGACGGATGCCGCGAATCCGCTATCATCCGGCAAACGACCTGAGGGAGACGGCCCTTGCAGCGGCGGCTTGAAAAGGACTGGGAGCTTTCGATCGGCCCCGACACGGTGCGCCTGTTCATCCTCAAGGCCAAGGCACTGAGTGCGGCCGTCAATGAAGACTATGCCGATGGCGCCGAGCACGAGGTCGAACTCGACGGCGAGTCCCATGTCAACCATCACCATGACGGCCTTGCCGAGGAAAGCTCCGAGAACCTGACCGAAGAAGAGCTACGCGAGCTGATCAACGACCTCAATGTCGATGAAGCAGCCGAGCTGATCGCGTTGGCCTGGGTCGGTCGCGGCGACTACGACGCCACCGAATGGGCGGACGCGCTGGCCGCCGCGCGCGAACGCGCCAACAAGCGCACCGCGAAATACCTGCTTGGCATGCCGCTGCTCGCCGACTGGCTGGAGGAAGGGCTGGAAGCGATCGGTGCGTAACGGAGCGGTTACCGTTCGTGATGCGGCCAAGGCAACCACCTTGCGTCGGCGCCGTTGAGGGCGATGGGGTCGATCGTCTTTTCCCGAATATGCAGGATTGCGTTGACCGTGGCCGTCACGGCCTTGCTGGTGATGCCGGTCGAGGCGAGACATCGCCATCGGCATCATAAGCCCCCGACGCCGCGGGTCGAGCAGCCGCTGACACCACGAGCCGACCAGCCCCTGAAACCAAGGGGCGGAAAGCGTTTGAAACCACGGCGCCACCGGCAGGTCACGCCAAAGCAGACACAGCAGAAAACGCAGGCATCGCTGCCCTCGCCTGCCGATGTTCCCGTGCCCGAACCCGGCACTCCGATAATCCAACCCGGCATTCCGGTGCCCGAACCACGCCCGGCGGACGCACCAAAGGCTGAAGCTGCAAAGACCGAGGAGCAAAAGCGCGTAGGGCCGAAGGCCGCGGAAGCGCCCGACCGTTTCAAGGAAGAAAAATCCCACCAGGAAAAGCAGGCACGTCCCGAGCCATTGGCTCCGGAGCCATCAACCGGGGAAAACGAGCCGGAGCCGCCGGACGTCGCGCCAACGCCGACACGAAAGCCTGACATTGCAGAACCCGAGGCCCAGCCGCCAACCGTCGCCCCGCAGCCACCGCAAAAGCCGGCCGATGCGGACGAGGAGAAGATGCTGCCCGATCCGCGCTCGGCCGACGTGCCAGATGAAAAAATGCCGGCCGAGGAAGTCGCATGCCGCGAACGGTTAAAGACGCTCGGCGTCGAATTCGAAGAGCACAAGGCGGAAAGCCAGCCCGAAATCGGCTGTTCGATTCCCTACCCCATCGTGCTGAAGACCCTTGGAAAGTCGATCGCGATTGCCCCAGGCACCGAGCTCAACTGCAAGATGGCCGAGGCGACGGCGCGTTTTGCCGCCGATGTCATCCAGCCGGCGGCAAAGGCCGAATTCGGTGCGGACCTGAAATCGATCGGCCAGGCATCGGCTTTTGTCTGCCGGCCACGCAACGGCACACGAAAACTGTCGGAACACGCGTTCGGCAACGCGCTCGACATCGCCAGCTTCACGCTGTCGGACGGCAAGAAGATCGAGGTCGGCCCGGCGCCGCCGGAGAAAGACGCCAAATTCCTCAACAATGTTCGCAAGGCCGCCTGCGGACCCTTCAAGACGGTGCTCGGCCCAGGCGCCGACGCCGATCATTCCCTGCATTTCCATCTCGATCTCGAACCGCGCCGTCATGGCGGAACGTTCTGCCAGTGATCATGGCTGATCCAGGCCGCGTGCCGCAATTCGGCCGCAGGCATGAACGCGGACGCTGAGTTTTCCTTTACCCTTGATCGTTAAAATGCCGGATATCCATCAACGGGATTCCGCCAATGGCCGGCAAATTTCGGGCCGTGTTTTTCGCCACCGCGCGCCAGTCAAAATATGCAGCAATGCTGCCCGCCGGTCTGGCGCTGGCGGCGCTTTCCGCCTGCAACACCGGCAGTGTGCTGTCGCTGCAGCCGGCCGTCGACGTCGGCGCGCAGACGGCTGCCGTGCCGCAATATGCCGGCATGCAGAAGCTTGTCCCTTCCAATCCGTACATGACGCAGGCCGCTTATCCGCGCATGGACGAGCCGATGTCGCCCGTCGAGCAGATGCCGGCCAGCGAAACCGACTGCCGTCAGCAATTGAAGCGCCTCGATGTCGCCTACACCGACCTGGCGCCGATCCATGAAGGCCAGTGCGGCATCGATTATCCGGTCAAGGTCTCGGCCATCGGCAACATCCAGATGAAACCCGCCGCAACCCTGACCTGCGACATGGCAGCTACCTTTGCCGGCTGGACGAAGAACGAACTCGTTCCCTCCGCCCGCTGGCGTTATTTCTCCGGCGTCAAGACCATACACCAGGGCTCCAGCTATTCCTGCCGCCGGATTGCCGGCGAAGGCGTCCTGTCCGAACACGGCAAGGGCAATGCGCTCGACGTCATGAGCATCGAGCTCAACAATGGCGACGACATCGACGTGCGCAAGCCCGGCCTGTTCGCCTTCCGCACCCGTGGCTTCCTCAACAATGTGCGCGCCGACGGCTGCCAGTACTTCACCACCGTGCTCGGCCCCGGCTACAATTACGACCACCGCAACCATTTTCATTTCGACATCAAGAACCGCAAGAACGGTTATCGCGCCTGCCGTTAGATCGGTGCCGGGTATCCTTTGCCTGAATGCCATGACAACGCCTAATGTGATGCCGGAACATTTG
>NZ_RZQA01000817.1:0-2920 GCF_004022915.1 Mesorhizobium sp. M7A.F.Ca.US.006.04.2.1 | reverse complement strand
ATTCGGGGTCGGCGTGGCGCGGCCGCTTCAGCAACGACATCGCCGGTGGACGGAGGAGGGCACGGCGGCTACCCTTCGAAAGCCGCGACGATCGAGCGGCGGACCGGTCGCTGGGAGTCGTTGCCGTTGAGAAGAGTTGCTTCGTGGACGATGGCGCTGGGTCTCATTGTCATCGTCGCGTGTGTGGGAGCCGGGGTCACGCTTGCCCAGACTTCGCCCGATCAGACTTCTCCCGACCTGGCTTCCCCCTCGGCCTCGCCGGCAAAAGAGATCTCGGTCGGGATAAAACAGGCGCCGCCTTTTGCGTTCAAGCTGCAGGACGGCAGCTGGTCGGGATTGAGCATCGACCTCTGGCAGAAAATGGCCGGGCGGCTCAACCTGCGCTTCCACTATGTCGAAGTGCCTGCCGTGCAGGACCAGATCGATGGCGTCGTCAGCGGCAGATTCGATGCGGCGATGGCCGCGATCACGGTCACGGCCGACCGCGAAAAGGCCGTCGACTTCACGCAGCCCTTCTTCACGACCGGGCTCGGCATCGCGACGCCGCTCAACAACCAGCCGTCATGGCGGCCGGTGCTGCATGCCCTGACGTCGTTCGGCTTCCTGCAGGCGGTTCTGGCGCTGGTCATCATATCGGTGGTGGTCGGCGTCCTCATCTGGATGTTCGAACGCCGGCACAATGACGATTTCGGCGGCGGCGTCGCCAAGGGACTGTTTTCCAGCATGTGGTGGTCGACCATCGCCGCGACGCAGGCCAGCACCGGTGATTTCGGCCCGCGAACCGTGCCGGGGCGCGCGCTGGCCGCGCTCTGGATGATGGGATCGATCATTGCGATCGCGGTGTTCACTGCGGGTGTCACATCGGTGCTGACGGTGACGCAGATGGAAGGCATGGTGCAGGGCGAAAGCGATCTCGCCGCGGTCAGGGTCGGCGCGGTGCAGAGCTCGTCGACGGCGTCCTATCTGGATTCGACCCAGATCCGTCATCAGGACTTTGCCTCGATCCAGCAAGGCCTCAACGCGCTTCGCGCCGGCAAGATCGACGCGCTGGTGCACGACAAGCCGCTGCTTGGCTGGCTGGTCGGGCAGAATTACGCGACAAGCCTGCAGATTCTCGATGCGACCTTCGACCAGCAGCAATATGCCATTGCGCTGCCGCTCGGCAGCCCGTTGCGCAAGTCTCTCGATGTCGCCCTCCTGCAGACCATCGAAAGCGATTGGTGGAAGCAGGCCGTCTTCCAGTATCTGGGCGAGAAGTAGCCGGCAGCAATTTCAGCGGTGCTATGCGCTGGAAGAACCGCCGTCGCTATCCGAGAGTGGCGGCCTGTCTTTCAGGGATGGATGGTTGCTGTCACTGGTCCAGGTCGACCGGTGTCACGCCAAGAAGTTTCAGGGCATTGGCATAGGTCCGGATGCCTTGCGCCTGCTTGCGCTCGGCACAGAACCGGTTCGCCTTGTCCTGGAGTGCCGTTGCCTCGGCGATCTGGCTCGCACTGGCACCGGGTTTGGCTTTGGTCTGGATGGCTCCGTCGAGTTGAAGACCGAGCCGGCTGCAATATTCGCTCCGGGTGACCGCCGCATCCGACTGTGCGACCGCAAGCACGGCGAGCGAAATGCCTGTCAGGGCACCCATCCATCCGGTCGAACGTCGTTGCATGTTTCGGGACCATTTCTTCGCGTTGTGCCGCAGGCCGCGTGACCGCCGCGAGGGTGGTTATGACAGGCGATGTTTTCGCGAGTTTTTCCCGGATGTTGAATCTTGTTTCTGGAGTGTGTCTGGCGGTGAAGCTGCCAATCTCCCCCACGAGGGGGGAGATCGGCGGTGTGCGGCGCTTGCGCCTCTTCCTTTGCGGCTATCCTTCGCGTAAGGCGCCGGGCAAATCGTTTCACGCAAGCAAAATTCCCCGGACACCGCATGATCAGACTTGAAAGCATCAGCAAGCAGAACGGCCGTCAGCTTGTCTTCATCGAAGCGTCGGCGTCCCTGCAGAAGGGCGAGAAGGTCGGCCTCGTCGGGCCGAACGGCGCCGGCAAGACGACGCTGTTTCGCATGATCACCGGCCAGGAGCAGCCAGACGAAGGCCAGGTGCAGGTCGATCGCGGCGTCGCCATCGGCTATTTCAGCCAGGATGTCGGCGACATGGAAGGCCACAGCGCTGTCGCCGAAGTGATGAACGGCGCCGGGCCGGTCAGCGAAGTCGCGGCCGAAATGGCGGCCCTCGAGGCGGCCATGGCCGATCCCGAGCAGGCCGACCAGATGGACGAGATCATCGAAAAATATGGCGAGGCGCAGCACCGCTTCGAGGAACTCGACGGCTATGCGCTGGATGGCCGCGCCCGCGAAGTGCTGGACGGTCTCGGCTTTTCGCAGGAGATGATGGACGGCGATGTCGGAAAGCTGTCCGGCGGCTGGAAGATGCGCGTGGCGCTGGCCCGCATCCTGTTGATGCGGCCCGACGCCATGCTGCTCGACGAGCCGTCGAACCATCTCGACCTGGAGAGCCTGATCTGGCTGGAATCCTTCCTGAAGAACTATGATGGCGCGCTGTTGATGACCTTGCACGACCGCGAGTTCATGAATCGCATCGTCAACAAGGTGGTCGAGATCGACGCCGGTTCGCTGACCGCCTATTCCGGAAACTACGAATTCTACCAGCAGCAGCGGGCGATCGCCGACAGGCAGCAGCAGGCTCAGTTCGAGCGCCAGCAGGCGATGCTGGCCAAGGAGATCGCCTTCATCGAGCGCTTCAAGGCGCGCGCCTCGCATGCCGCGCAGGTGCAGAGCCGGGTGAAGAAGCTGGACAAGATCGACCGCGTCGAGCCGCCGAAGCGCCGTCAAACCGTGTCCTTCGATTTCCTGCCGGCGCCGCGCTGCGGCGAGGATGTCGTGACGCTGAAGAACGTCCACAAGGGCTATGGC
>NZ_RZQA01000816.1:0-2924 GCF_004022915.1 Mesorhizobium sp. M7A.F.Ca.US.006.04.2.1 | reverse complement strand
GAAGGAACGCTAAACTGGTGACGAGCCGACGACGGCGGAGAAGATCTCGGGCGACTTGGCGACGCTCTCGACATCCTTCCAGCGGGTGACGAACCAAAGATTGACCGCCGGCACGAAAGCGACCGGCGCACTGCGCCTGAGCTCTGCATAGATCGGGTAGGGATCGGCTTCCAATGCCTCGACGGTGATATTTTCGGCAAAGCTCAAATCCGCCACTCCCCTTGTGGTGTAAGGGGCGGCGTGGCATGCCGCCCCTTTGCTTTTCTCAATCTTTCAGCGGCTGGCCGAGGTTTTTGAACGCGACCGGATCGCGGCTCTTCAGCGCGCTGGCCAGCAGCAGGCCGACGATCGCGGCGATCAGCACCAGCCCCGGCAGGAACACGCCAAGGAAACCGCCGGCTCCCGACAGGCTGCCGAAATTGATGACGATCAAATAGATGATGATGACGAAGGCGATGAAGGTCAGCCCGGGCAGGATGGTGGTCTTCAGCGCATTCTCGTGGGCCGCCGGGTTGGCGCGGAAGAACATCACCACGGCAAGCGATGCCACCGCCATCATCACGATGACACCGAGCGTCGCGACATTGGTCAGCCACGAAAACAGCGCCAGCACCGGATCGAGGCCGAGCACGGCGAACAGGCCGACAACGACCGCGGCGAGCACGCTCTGGATGACGGAAGCGACATGTGGGCTCTGGTGCACCGGATGCGTCACGCCGATCGTCTGCGGCAACAGCTTCTCGCGGCCCGAGACGTAGATGTAGCGCGCAACCGCATTGTGGAACGCCAGCACGCCGGCAAACAGGCTCGACACGAACAGGATGCTCATCGCCTGCGAAAGCATCGTGCCGGCGTAGCGGTCGGACAGGCCGAACAGGAAGGTCGTCGGATCCTGCAATCCCTGCAGCGTCGGCAGCAATTTGTCGACACCGGCGCCGACCGCCATCAGCCATGCCGTGAGCATGTAGAAGACGCCGATCAGCACGACCGAGAAATAGGTGGCGCGCGGAATGGTGACCTTTGGGTCGCGGGCTTCCTCGGCATAGATCGTCGTCGCCTCGAAACCGATGAAGGCGGCGAAGCAGAACAGGATGGCGATGGCCGGCGAGCCGCTGACGATCTGGCTCCAGCTGAATGGCGCCGCCGACAGGCCGCTATCGCCGCCGGTCTTGAGGATGGCGATATCGAGGATCAGCACCACAAGATATTCGCACAGCACCAGCACCGTCAGGATCTTGGCGGAGAGGTCGACCTGCCGATAGCCGAGCACGGCGACCAGCGCGATGGCGATGAAGCTCCACACCCACCAGGGCAGGTTGATGCCCCAGCCGGCGAATAGGCCGGCGGTTGCGGCGCCCAGCAGGCCCATGACGCCGATCTGCATGGCGTTGTAGGACAGGATGGCGATCAGCGCCGTGGCGCCGCCGGCCATGCTGCCGAGGCCGCGTGCGGCATAGGCATAGAAGGCGCCGGCATTGCCGACATGGCGTGACATGGCGACATAGCCGACCGCGAACAAAAGCAGCAGCACGGTCACGATGAGATAGGTGCCGGCAAAGCCGGCGCCATTGCCCATCAGCATGCCAAGCGGCGTGCCGCCGGCGACTGCCGTGAGTGGGGCGGCCGCAGAAATCACCATGAAGGTGATGGCGCCGACGCCAAGACTGTTCTTGCGCAGCCTGTTGGCCGGCGCCTGTTCCGAGACTGCTGTCATTGATCCCTCCTGTTTGCAAACCCTTGAGTTCGCCGGCCGAATGGCCTGTCCCATGCACTCTGGTGGTTGGTTCATTATTTGAACCGTTATTTTGAATATAGACTTGCAAACAATGCTGATGCCTGTCAAGTTAATTCACACGTTAAATGATTGTCCCGAACCGGGAGGCAAATTTGAGTACGGTCGGAAAAGCGATCTCGCTTCTGGAGCTGTTCAACGTCGACGAGCCCGAGCTCGGCCTGTCCGATCTGGCGCGCCGCTCGGGCTTCGACAAGGCGACGACAAGGCGGCTGCTGGTAGCGCTGGCCGGCCGTGGTTTCGTCGAGCAGGATGCGGGTACGCGGCACTATCGCCTCGGCGCCGGCCTGTCGCGGCTGGCGCGCATCCGCGAGGCGCGCTTTCCCTTCCTGCAGACGGCCGTTCCGCTGGTGCGGGACCTGGCCGCATCGACGGCCGAGACCGTGCATTTGTCGGAATTCGGCGTCGACAGGCTGGTCACCGTCAACGTCGAGCATCCAGCATGGGCAAACCGGGTCAACATCGACATCGGTCAGTTGCTGCCTTTGCATTCGACCGCGTCGGGCATCGCCTATCTGGCCTTCGCCCGCGACGAGACCGTCAAGGCGTGCCTGACGGGTTCGCTCGATGCCTTCACGGCCCATACGCTGATCGAGCCGGCCGCCATCTCAAGATCCATGGGCGAGGCGCGCGAGCGCGGCTATTCGATCTGCGACCAGGGCTATGAGGAAGGTGTGATCAGCGTCGCGGCGGCAATCCGCGGGGCGGATGGCTTTGCGCTCGGCACCATCGCGGTGGCCGCGCCAAAGGCCAGAACGACGGCAGCCGCGATCGCGGAACGGGGACTTGCGGTGATGGAAGCGGCACGGGAGATTTCGATGCGCCTCAACGGCGAGAACCTGCAAACCCTGAGGAGGCAGGCCTGATGCCCTCGGAGACAGCGCCCCGCATCCTGGTCATCGGCACGGGCGACACAAAGGCCGAAGAGCTGTTGTTCATGAAACAGTGCATCGAGCAGTCGGGCGGCAGCGCCGTGATGATGGATGTCAGCGTGCTCGGCGACCCGCCCTACAGCCCGGACCACGATAAGCACGCCGTGGCGCGGGCGGTGGATGTGACGATCGCCGAGATCGTTTCGAGTGGTGACGAGAACACCGCCATGACGCTGATGGCCGGCGGCGCCGTGCAACTG
>NZ_RZQA01000815.1:0-2927 GCF_004022915.1 Mesorhizobium sp. M7A.F.Ca.US.006.04.2.1 | reverse complement strand
GTGTTGCAGTTTCCGGCAACCTGGCTGACCGCTTCGCCGAACCCGGCGAGGTCGAAATCGGCCTCGCCGCGCCCCGCCAGCAGCCCGAACCGCCACGAAAGCTGCAGCCGGTTCGCGGCGACAAGGCGCCTGATGCCATCGGCGCCATCGCGCACCAGCATCCGGCCGCGCGGCCCGACCGACCAGCTTTCGTCGAACTTGCTCTCCTGATCGACCGTAATCGACATGGTGATCTTGCGGCTGGCCGAAACAGCGTCGTTCAGTTGCAGCCATTCAGTCCAATGCGGCTCGCCGTTTGCCCGGCAGGCAATCGTCAGGATCGGGCTGTAGCTCAAGGCACCGCCGCCGGTGATCAGCTTGTTGGTGGCGTAGAGCGAGGCCGTCACGAGGCCGTCTTCATTCGTGCCGAAGCGCCAGTTGTCAGGCACCGTGCCGGCCTGGGCAATGCCGCAGACCGAGATAAGGATCAGCGCGATTGCCGAAGCGTGTCCCAATTCGACGACCAGTCTCAACACGCCCTCCAACAACCAAGCGGCTTGCAATAGAAGCGCAGATAATGATCAAAGCTTGGTCGCCACAGGCCGTCGCTCGCGAAGCATGGCGGCTGTTGCAGTTTGGCAACGAAAAAGGCCGCCTCGAGGGCGGCCTTCCTGTTTCAGCGGAGCGCTGGTGTTATTCGGCGGCCTTCTTCTTCGGCGCGGCCTTCTTCTTGGGCTCTTCCGCGTCGTCGGCCGTCTTGGCGTCGGCCTTCTTGGCGGCGGCTTTCTTCGCCGGCTTCGCCTTGACGGCGGTCTCGTCCTCTTCGTCGTCGGCCATCAGCTCTTCCTTGCTGACCTTGACGTCGGTGACCGAAATCTGACCGAGCAGATGGTCGACCACCTTTTCCTCGAACATCGGCGCCCGCAGCGTGTTCAACGCTTCCGGGTTGTTGCGGTAGAACTCGAAGACTTCCTGCTGCTGGTTTCCTGGATAGCGCCGCACCTGCTCGAACAGGCCGCGCTGCAGCTCTTCGTCCGATACGGTCACGCCGGCCTTCTCGCCGATTTCAGCCAGCACCAGCCCGAGGCGCACGCGGCGCTCGGCAAGCCGCAGATACTCGGCGCGCGCCTCTTCTTCCGTCGTCTCTTCGTCGGCGAAGGTGCGTCCGGCTGCTTCCAGATCACGATTGACCTGCGCCCAGATGTTGTTGAACTCGGCGTCGACGAGCTTCGACGGCGCCTCGAACGAATAAGCCGCATCGAGCTGGTCGAGCAGCTGGCGCTTGACCTTCTGGCGCGTCATGGCGCCGAACTGGTTCTCGATCTGGCCGCGCACGACGTCGCGCAGGCGCTCCAGCGACTCCAGGCCGAGATTCTTGGCGGTCTCGTCGTTGATTTCCAGCGCGCCGGGCTGGGACACTTCCTTGACGGTGACATCGAAGGTCGCTTCCTTGCCGGCCAGATGCGCCGCCTGGTAGTTTTCCGGGAAAGTCACGGTGACCTGCTTTTCCTCACCGGCCTTGGCGCCGACAAGCTGATCCTCGAAGCCGGGGATGAATTCCTTCGAGCCTAGCACCAGCGGCTGATCGGTGCCGGCGCCGCCATTGAAGGCCTCGCCGTCGATCTTGCCGACATAGTCGATGGTGACACGGTCGCCATTGGCGGCCTTGCCGGTCTTCGGCTCGTAGCTGCGCGCCGATTCGGCAACGCGCTGGACCTGCTCGTCGATCTCGGCATCAGGCACGTCGAATACCTGGCGCGTCACCTTGATGTCGGACAAGTCCTTGATCTCGATCGCCGGGATGATCTCGTAGTTGAGGCGGAATTCGAAGTCGGCGCCGCCGGCCAGGATCTTCTCGGCTTCCTTCTCGTCCTCGGTCATGATGACTTCAGGCTGCATGGCAGCCTTTTCACCACGCCCGGTAATGATCGAACGGGTCGAATCGTTGAGGATTTCGTTGACCACTTCGGCCATGAACGACTTGCCGTAGACCTTGCGCAGGTGCTGCACCGGCACCTTGCCTGGACGGAAGCCGTTGATGCGGACCTTGTTGCGGGCATCCGAAAGCCGCGCCATCAGCTTGGCTTCCATGTCACCGGCCGGCACGGTGATCTTGATCTCTCGCTTGAGACCGGAGTTGAGCGTTTCGGTGACCTGCATCGTAAAACCTTTGTTTTCACCAATGAGACTGCCACGGCCTCTGCCGTTCACAGCCTGCCGGTATATTCTTGCCGGGAATGGCTTTTGGTACGGAACCTGGCGATTTGACCGAAAACCCGGCTCAAACTCTCCCAAACTGCGTTCCAAAATGTGAATAAGTTCTTGTTTTTCCTACTTCTTATCACATTCTGCAGAAGCGGATCGTCGCGTCCCGTCACATTTGACACGCCTTTTGTCACAGGCGAGGCCAATTTTCAACAGTCTTCGCATCCCAGCCGATAACCAGCATTCGGGGCCTGCCCCACATCTTGTCGCTGGGCCACATCTTGTCTCTGACATTGACAGAATGATGGCCACATGGGATTGCCGGTCCATGCGGATGTGGCGGAACTGGTAGACGCCCTGGATTTAGGTTCCAGTGCCGAAAGGCGTGGGGGTTCGAGTCCCTTCATCCGCACCACCCTTCGAGCTTCGGGTGGCGGGCCACCCGAAAGCCCTGGCGAAGGAGGACCGGCGCCGTTCAGGCAGGCATCGGATTGAGCTTCAGATGCTGGATCAAGATGATGGTCTTGGCGTCGACGATACGGCCATCGGCGATGCCGGCCAGCGCCTCGTCGAGCGGCATTTCCAGAACCTCGATGTCCTCGCCCTCTTCTTGCGCGCCGCCGCCGGCCGAGATGCGGTCGGCGGGTGAATAGCGGCCGATGAAAAACCAGAGCCGTTCGGTGACGCTGCCGGGGCTCATATAGGGCGAAAACAGCCGCTCGATATCCTTCAAGCGATAACCC
>NZ_RZQA01000814.1:0-2939 GCF_004022915.1 Mesorhizobium sp. M7A.F.Ca.US.006.04.2.1 | reverse complement strand
ACGAACTCCAGCGTGCGGGACGGCGGGTTTATCTCTCGGTCGGGCCGCACGATCGGCCGCCGCGGGCCTATCGCGAACGTGACTTCTGCTGGTGGCTGGGGGTTTTGGGCAAGTGGGACGCGCAGGCGCCTGCGCCCGGCACCGAACATGTCACCATCGCGGTCAGCGGCGCGCGTGGCGGCCAGACGATCGACTTCCGGCGCCTTGCCGCGCAAGGGATGACGCTGGTTGGCCGGACCGAATCCTACAGGCACGGTGTGATGACTTTCGCACCCGATCTGGCCAAGAATATCGCGCGCGGCGATGCGAATTACATGTCGGTTCTGGACGAGGCAGATGCCTATGTCGCCCGCAACGGCCTCGACCTTCCCCCGGAGCCCGAGGCCCGCAAGATCGGCCCGGACCCGCGATGCATGACCGATCCCATTCTCGAGCTGAACCTGTCGGAAGCCGAGATAGGTTCGATCATCTGGGCGACGGGATTCACCGTCGACTACAACTGGCTGAAGGTCGATGTGTTCGACGAAAGGGGCAAGCCGAAGCACCAGCGCGGTGTGTCGACCGAGCCCGGCATCTATTTCCTCGGACTGCCTTGGCAATCGCGCAGAGGGTCGAGCTTCATCTGGGGCGTCTGGCACGACGCGCAGCATGTGGCCGACCATATTTCCACGCAGCGCAAATACCTGGCCTACCATGCGTCCGCGAAGCGCGAGACCAAGGTGGCATAGACACGGCACCTCAAACGGGATGCCCCGACCTCGAGCCTGATCCGACGGAGACCAAGATGGCGCATACAAGAATTCGAAAGTTCAACACCAAGGACACTTATCCCGAGCAGAAGCTCGACAATGATCTGTGCCAGGCGGTCGTTACGCGGGGCGGCAGGACCGTCTATCTGCGCGGCCAGTGTCCGCAGGACCTCGACACGGCCAAGAACATCGACAGCCATGATCCGGTCGAGCAGACGCACAAGGTCATGCAGAACATCCGCCAGCTGATCGAGGAGTGCGGCGGCACCATGGAGCACCTGGTCAAGGTGGTGGTCTACATCACCGATGTGCGCCATCGTGAGGCGGTCTACCGTACCATGGGCGAGTATATCAGAGGCGTGCATCCCGTCTCGACCGGCCTTGTCGTGCAGGCCCTGGCGCGGCCGGACTGGCTGGTCGAGATCGACGGCACCGCCGTCATTCCGGACTGATTGCGATGACCTTTTCCATTGTCGCGCGGTGCGGCCGCACCGGCATGTTCGGGGTCGCGGTGTCCTCCTCGTCGCCTGCTGTTGCGGCGCGCTGCGCCTATGCGCAGGCGGGCGCCGGGGCCATTGCCAGCCAGAACGTCACCGATCCTACGCTTGGACTGCGCGGTCTCGAATTGCTGGCGCGCGGCGCGTCCGCGGCGGAGGCGATTGCCATATTGAAGCGCACCGGTGCCTATCCCGAATACCGGCAGGTGCTGGCTGTCGACGCCGCTGGAGCGACCGCGATCCATTCGGGTCCCAAAGCTCTTGGCATCTGGGCGGAGGCGCGAGCTGACAATGTCGCTTGCGGCGGCAACATGCTGGCCCATGATGGCGTGCCGCAAGCGATGGTCGAGGCTTTCCTGGCGTCGGAGGGGCATCTCGGCGACCGCCTCATCGCGACTATGCGCGCGGCGCTGACAGCCGGCGGCGAGGCTGGCCCTGTCCATTCCGCCGGCATGAAGCTGGTGCGTGAGGTGGCGTGGCCGGTCGCCGACCTGCGCTGCGACTGGACCGACGATTGTCCTATCGAGCAACTGGCGGCGCTGTGGCAACTCTACAAGCCACAGCTCGATGCCTATGTGACCCGCGCGATCAACCCATCCGATGCGCCGAGCTACGGCGTGCCGGGCGACGAATAGTCAAGACAGGGGTCACCTGCGATGAGTGAACTCAGCCACAAGGACTGGATCGGCAAGGCGTCCGCGATCCGTTTTCGTGACAAGGCGTTCATCGACGGCAAGACGGTCGCGGCGCGTTCGGGCCGGACCTTTGCCAGCGTCAATCCGGCAACGGGCGAGGTGCTGGCCGAAGTGGCGTCCTGCGGCGAGGAAGACATCGATCTGGCGGTTGCCGCCGCTAGGCGCAGCTTCAACGCCGGCGTCTGGTCGCGCACCAGCCCGGCGCACCGCAACGAGGTGTTGCTGCGGCTGGCGCAGCTGCTGCGCGACAACCTGCATGAACTGGCCCTGCTTGAATCGCTGGACATGGGCAAACTGGTCAGGGATGCGGCCTCGGTCGACGTCCCCGGTTCGGCGGCGATCTTCCAATGGTATGGCGAGGCCATCGACAAGATCTATGGCGAGGTGGCGCCGACCGGCGAAGGCGATCTGGTGCTGGTGCGGCGCGAGCCGCTTGGCGTGGTCGGCGCGGTGGTGCCGTGGAACTTCCCGCTCGACATGGCGACCTGGAAGTGCGCGCCGGCGCTGGCGGCGGGCAATTCGGTGGTGCTGAAACCCGCCGAGCAGTCGCCTCTGTCGGCCCTGCTCCTGGCGGAGCTGGCGATGGAGGCGGGCCTGCCTGCCGGCGTGCTCAATGTCGTGCCCGGCCTTGGCGAAACCGCCGGCCAGGCGCTTGGCCGCCATATGGATGTGGATTGCCTCGCCTTCACCGGTTCGACCGCGGTGGGCAAGATGTTCCTGCAATATTCCGGGCAGTCGAACATGAAGCAGGTCTGGCTGGAGACCGGCGGCAAGAGCCCCAACCTCGTCTTTGCCGACTGCGGGGATCTCGATGTGGTGGCCGATATGGCGGCCTTCGGCATCTTCTTCAACCAGGGCGAGGTCTGTTCCGCCAATTCACGCCTGCTCGTCCAGCGCGGCATCAAGGATGCCCTGGTGGAGAAACTGGTGCAGCGTGCGGCGGCCACGCAGCCCGGCGATCCGCTCGATCCGATTTCGAAAATGGGCGCGATGGTCGA
>NZ_RZQA01000813.1:0-2942 GCF_004022915.1 Mesorhizobium sp. M7A.F.Ca.US.006.04.2.1 | reverse complement strand
GCCTGGAACTGCTCCGGCGTGCTGTCCACGTAAGGCGCCGGACCAGGCACCGTCGGCAGGACAAGGAAGCCGTCCTTGCCGAGCAGGGCGCTCAGTTCGCCGCGAAAGGTCAGACGCCGCACCTTCTCGGCCTGGGCTGTCTTGTCGTCGACGGCGCGGCCGAAGCCGAATCGCTCCTCGACGCCGGGGCCGAGGTCGCGCTCGCCGCTGGTGATCCATTCGCCATGCACCGCCCAGGCCTCCCTGGCCTGCAGCCGGCGAAAGCACCAGTAAAGTTCATCGGGAGATGAGGAGAAGCGGATTGCCGGCGTCGCCGGCGCGCCGAAAACCGCGCCCGCCAGCCCCTTCATTCCGGCATATTCGGCCAGCGCCGGGCGGGCGACCAATCCGTCCAGCCAATCCAGCGCCAGCGGCCGGTCCAACACGTGCTGGTGCGGATCGCGGCCGAGCAGCAGCTTGCCGACGGTCTCGTAGGTCTCGATGTCGTCGGCGAACCAGCCGAACGTGTCGAGGCTCGGCGCCAGCTTCATCGTGCCGTCGAGCGAAATGCGGCCATGCGTGGTGCGCAGCCCGATCAGTCCGCAAAAGCTCGCCGGTGCTCGGATCGAGCCGCCGGTGTCGGAACCAGTGGCGATATCGGCCAGCCTGCCCGCCACCGCCGCCGCCGACCCCGATGAGGAGCCGCCGGTGACGCGGTCGGGTGCCGCCGGGTTCACCGGAAACGAGAAATGCGCATTCTGACCGAACAGCGCGAAGGCGAGCTCGTCGGTCTGCGTCTTGCCGACGAAGCGTGCGCCGGCATCGAGGATCATCTGCACGGCGGGTGCGGTGCGCGAGGCTGCGTGGCTTTCGGCGAATTTTTGCAAATTGCCGCAACCGGTGCGGTAGCCGGCGACGTCGTATATGTCCTTGACGGCCAGCCGCAGGCCGGCCAGCGGGCCAAGCTGGGCATGTGCCACGGGCATCTGGCGAAGATCGAGAAAGGCGTTGAGAGGGCCGTGCGTGCCTGTCATCGTTCGATATCCGGATACGGTTGCCGCAACATTGTTCGACGCCAGAAATTTTACAACCTGCGATACGATTTTTATTGATTGTGAAAGTCTTCGCCCTTATATCGCGCTTGCCCAAAGTCGCACGTGCCTGTGGGTGTCCGCCGATCCTCGAATGGTGAGGGAAATCGGTAAGGTAACTGGAGCCAACCCCTCCAGTCGGTCTAGCGGCCAACCGCCAGCCCGAGGACACCTTGAAGCAACGACGGTGCGGGCCTTTCTGGTGTTCTGCCGGTTGTCCAAAAACCGGGGTTACTGAAGAGGCACACCTTCATTGCCGGCAGTGCGGACGGGTCTCCCATCCAAGCCAAGGCAGACAAAGCGAACCGAGGCCGGGCAAGGCCAAGGTTCACCGCCGCGAGACGGCGCTTCATGGTTCCGGGGTCTCCACCGGCTGGTTCCATGGATTTCCGTCCCGCCTTTGTCCACCGCGAGTTCGCGAGGCCGACAGCCCGCGTCCCGCAGCCTTATTGCGCGCCGAAAGGCGCTGATGGAGAGACCCCGATGGCCACCCAGCGCATCCTTGACTTCCTCGCCACCCGACGTCCGACCGGCCCCTGCCTCGTCGTCGACCTCGATGTCGTGCGCGACAATTTCCGCGCCTTCGAGAAGGCGCTGCCCGATTCCAGGATCTACTATGCGGTGAAAGCAAACCCGGCGCCGGAAATCCTGCGCCTGCTTGCTGCGATGGGCTCGTCCTTCGACACCGCTTCCGTTGCCGAAGTCGAGATGGCGATGGACGCTGGTGCGCCGGCGGACCGCATCTCCTTCGGCAACACCATCAAGAAGGAGCGTGACATCGCACGCGCCTACCAGCTCGGCATCCGCCTGTTCGCCGTCGATTGCGTCGAAGAGGTCGAGAAGATCGCCCGCGTCGCGCCCGGTGCGCGCGTGTTCTGCCGCGTGCTGACCGATGGCGAGGGCGCCGAGTGGCCGCTGTCGCGCAAGTTCGGCTGCGTGCCGGCGATGGCCGTCGACGTGCTGCGCCATGCCAAGGGGCTCGGCCTCGACGCCTATGGCGTGTCGTTCCATGTCGGCTCGCAGCAGACCGACCTGACCGCCTGGGACCGTGCGTTGGCCGACGCCAAGGTGGTGTTCGCGACGCTCGCCGAGGAAGGCATCGTCTTGAAGATGGTCAATATGGGCGGTGGTTTCCCGACGCGCTATCTGCGTGACGTGCCGGCCGCCCAGGCCTATGGCCAGGCGATCTTCTCGGCGCTGCGCAAGCATTTCGGCAATGCCATTCCGGAGACCATCATCGAGCCGGGCCGTGGCATGGTCGGCAATGCCGGCGTCATCAAGTCGGAAGTCGTGCTGATCTCGAAGAAGGCCGCCAACGACAATGTGCGCTGGGTGTTCCTCGACATCGGCAAGTTCGGCGGCCTGGCCGAGACGATGGACGAGGCGATCCGCTACCCGATCGTCACCGCGCATGACGGCACGGAGACCGCACCTTGCGTGCTCGCCGGCCCGACCTGCGATTCGGCCGACGTGATGTACGAGAAGACGCCCTATCCGCTGCCTTTGTCGCTGACCATCGGCGACGAGGTGCTGATCGAAGGCACCGGCGCCTACACGACCACCTACTCGGCGGTCGCCTTCAACGGCTTCGAGCCTCTCCGATCCTACGTGATCTGACGGCGCTTGCTCAGCGCATTTTCGAACGGCGAACCGGACACAACTTCGCCTGAAAATGCGCTGAGAGAGCCGATCAGATCATCCCAGGTGGGCGACTTTCGTCCACCCGGGCTCGCCTGTGGAACAGATCTCCGCTCGCCAGGGATTACGGAAATGGAAATGCCAGTTGAAATTGGGGGCCACGCACCGGCCTTTGTGATGGTTGCCGAAACCGCCGCCGATGTTGCGGCGCGCGAGGCGTTGCTCGATCGGGCC
>NZ_RZQA01000812.1:0-2949 GCF_004022915.1 Mesorhizobium sp. M7A.F.Ca.US.006.04.2.1 | reverse complement strand
GCCGCTTACCGGGCTTCGCGTCGGCATTCCGCGCGGGCTTCTTTTCGAAGACACTGAAAGTGAGGTCGCCGCGGCGTTCGAACGCAGCCTTCGCGAGATCGAGCAGATAGGAGCGCACCTGGCGGACATATCGATCGACGACTTGCTCGCAGACTTTCGTTCGGCGACCAAGCGGGGCTCGATCGCTGCGATGGAGGGGGCCGAAGTGCATGCCGACTGGCTGGCGACAGGGGCATCCGCGCCGGTCGACCCGCACGTCAGCGGCCCCCTGTCGCGGGCGGCAATGCTGCCGACTCCGGTCTACATCAGGGCGATGCGCCGTCGTGCGGCACTTGCGGCCGCCATGGACGAACGGCTGTCCTCGGTCGATGTGCTGGCCTTGCCGACCACACCGGTGACGGCGCCGACTATCGTCTCTATGGCTGACGACGCCGGGTTGCGTGACCGAACCGAAGGCCTGCTGCTGCGCAACACGCAGGTCGCCAACCAGTTCGATCTCTGCGCGATCTCGCTGCCGATGCCGGGCACTCCGCTGCCTGCCGGATTGATGCTGGTGGCGCGCAACGGGCATGACCGGCGCCTGCTGCGGATTGCCGCTGAAGTGGAGCGGCTGCTGGCGGTTGATCAGCACTGAACCGGAAATTGCGGATCAGCGCGACGAACAGTGCTTGCGTTCGCTGTCCATGGCGGTGCGTACGATGCTGGTCGCGACCAGCCAGGGCAGATCGTACTCCTTGCCGGTGATCGTCTGGGTGCGGTGCTCGATCGAGCCTCTGACGACGATCTTTCCGGCATAGAGCGCGTCGGAAAGATCCGTTATCGCCTTGTCGGCCCGCGGCAAGCCGCTGGTGTCGATCGACATGCCCTTGATGATCGTTCCGGTGGCAAGATCGAGCACGCTGTTCGACGGGCACGGCGCCTTGAAGCAGCGCAGCCCGTTGTCGCAATAGACATAGCTGCTTTCGGCCGCGAATGACGGAATGGCGCAGAGCGAACAGGCGGCGACAATGAGGGATGTGAGGCGAGGACTGAACATGGGTCTCAACGTCACGAAGAATTGGGGCGAAACCGCGATGTGCTACACGCTCGCCGGGAACCGCTGCCGGTAGTGATCGACCACTTCCGGATTGCGCAGATTGACCGGCAGTTTGCCCGCCAGCACGAGCAGGGCTTCGCCCGCCGCGCCGACGCCCATGCGCATCATCGATTCCTCGGTGATCCCCGCCATGTGCGGCGTGACGATAACATTGTCGAAGCCGAAATAGGGATGGTTCGACGGCAGCGGCTGCGTCGCAAACACGTCGAGCGCGGCGCCGCCGATGCGCCGTTTCTGCAAGGCCTCGATCAGCGCGTCGTCGTCGACGACCGGTCCGCGCGACACGTTGATCAGCAACGCCTGCGGCTTCATGCGGGCGATCCGCTCACGGTTGATCAGGCCGCGCGTTTCCGGCGTCAGCGGGCAGCACAGAACGATGATGTCGCTCTGCTCGACGAGAGCGTCGATCGACAGGAAGCCGACCTTGTCCGGCGCCGGCTGCATGCTACGCGTCGTTGCCACCACTTTCAGGTCGAAGCCGTGCGCGGCGATATGGCCGACCGCCTGGCCGACGGCGCCGAGGCCGACAATGCCGATCGTCTTGCCGGCAAGCTCGCTGTTGGCGTTGGCGTGCTCGCGGCCGGCAAGCCAGCCTTTGGCGCGCAGGTCGCGATCGACGACGCGGAAGTTGCGCAGCAAGGCGAGGGCCACGAACATGACGTGTTCGGCAACCGAGCGGGCATTGACCGCCGGCACATTCGCCACCAGCACGCCGGCGGCCGTCGCTGCTTCCATCGGGATCATGTCGAGCCCGGCGCCATGACGGATTGCCGCCCGCAGCAGCTTTGCGCCGTCGAAAAGCTGTGGGGGCAGCGGCGCGCGCACGATGACGATGTCGGCATTCCTGGCTTCGGCGGCCAGCGTGGCCGGATCGATGGCGGAGGCGACGACGAGCTCTCCGGCGCCGGCCAGCATGGCCGAGGCGCGCGGGTGCAGGGCCTGGGTCGTGAGGATACGAGCCATGTCGGTCAGGCTTTTTCGAGCGCCGGGCTTTGCGGCTCCTCGCCATGGCCCTCGATCAGGCCCTTCCAGTAGCTCTCAGCGCCCTGCAGATGGGCGCTCATCAGCGCCTGTGCGAGATTGCCGTCGCGGCGCAGCAGCGCCTCATAGATCTGGATATGCTCGGCATGCGAGCGCACGTTGCGCTCGGGGTCGTTGAAATAGATCGGCAGGCGCTGCTCGCCCATCATGTAGTAGACGCTGCAGACATTGTGGAAGACGCTGTTCTTGGTGGCGCGCACGATTTCGAGGTGAAATTCGCGGTCTTCCCTGGCAAGCCCTTCGCCGGCGGCGATGCGCTCTTCCGAAGCCTTCAGGATTTCGCGCAGCCGCTCGAAATTCTCCTCGGTGGCACGCGAACAGGCAAGTTCGGCCGCCTTGATCTCGTGGATCTTGCGCAGTTCGACCGTCTCGTAGATCTGGATCGGGTCGAGCGGGAGGCCCGCGCGGGCAAAGAGCGCCATGGCCTCCACACTGGCCTGCTTGGTGTCGATGTAGATGCCGGATTTGGCCCGGCGCTCAACGATGCGCATGGCCTCCAGGATGGCCAGCGCCTCGCGGATCTGACCGCGGCTGACGGCGAAATGCTCCGCCAGTTCGCGCTCCGATGGCGTTCGGCCGCTCTCCTTGTCCGAATGGGAGAACAGGTAGGCAGCGAGTTCCGCGAGAAGGTTCTTTTCTTTCATCGTCAACCGCGTTGCGCGTGCGCCTCCAGGAACCGCTCCGAAATGGTGAATCCCAGACCCGGTTTTTCCGGGATCGCTATCATACCGTCCCTGGCTTCGACAGTCTCTTCGACCAGATCATGGATCATCGGGTTGGCGCCGAGCGAATATTCGACGGTGAAACTCGAC
>NZ_RZQA01000811.1:0-2952 GCF_004022915.1 Mesorhizobium sp. M7A.F.Ca.US.006.04.2.1 | reverse complement strand
TCCGTCCGGCGCTCCGGATCAGGTCTCGCGTACCGGAGCCCGTAAGTTTCGACAAGTGCCATAAGTTTCGCAAAGTGTTTGCGTAGCGAAGCGCCATGCGTATCTGGCAAAACCGCGTTCCCGATGGAGCGCGGTTTTTGCGTTTTACCCTGCAGCACGTTTGAGACATCGATGAACCGGAAACTGTACTCCGGGATACCTCACATGCGCCCGCGGGCGCTTTCCGGATCATAGGGCGAGTCGGCGATCACCTTTGCCGCGCGGCGCTCGCCGAGGATCGAAACCTCGAGCTCGGTACCGGGCGACACAAGTTCCAGGGGCAGCAGCGCAAGTGCTATGTCGTGACCAAAAGTGTAGGAATAGCCCGCCGAGGTGATGTGGCCGACGAGCTCGCCTTCGCGGTAAACGCCCTCGAAGGCGAATGCGCTCGCACCATCCGTGTCGATCGACAGTGTGGCGATCCGGCGTGTAACCTGCTGCTGTTTCGCGACCAGTGCCGCCCGGCCGATGAAGTCCCTGTTGTCGAGGCTGATGAAGCGCTCGAGGCCGCTTTCCCAGGCGGACAATTCGGGGTTCATATCGCGGTACATGGCCCGGTAGGATTTATCGAGACGAAGCGATTCCAGCGCTTGAAGTCCGACCAGCCTCAGCCCGTGTGCCTCTCCCGATGCCAGAAGCGCATCCAGCAAATGCCGCTGGTAGCAGAGTGGATGATAGAGTTCCCATCCCAGCTCACCCGAATAGTTGACACGCAGCAGCCGTACGTCGCTGGCCATGCCGACGGTGCCGGACTGTACGCTGAACCATGGGAAGGCCTCGTTGGAGAGGTCGATCTCCGTCAGCGGCTGCAGTATGTCGCGCGCCTTCGGCCCAATCACCGTGAAGCTGCCGCGATCCTCCGTGACGTTGCGCAGATGCACGCTGCCGTCCTTCGGCAACAGCCGGTCGAGATCGTCAAGGTTCCAGCGTTCGGCGCGCGGCGTCGATATGAGATAGAACAGGTCGCTCTGCAGCCGCGCCACCACATACTCGGCCTGCACGCCGCCGGTCGGCGTCAGGTGATGGGCAAGAGCGACACGACCGGGACGCGGCAGTCTGTTGGCCAGGATTCCGTCGAGCCAGCCCTCGGCGCCCGGCCCGCCGACCTCGAACTTGGTCATTGGTGTCATCTCGACCAGACCGGCGGCCTGGCGGACAGCCTGGACCTCTGCGGCGACGTGGTTCCCCTTGGGGGTCCGGCGCCAGCTGTAGACATTGCGCGCCTCGACACCCGCGGGCGCAAACCAGCTCGGCATCTCCCAGCCGTTCAACACGTCCCATACCGCGCCAAGCTGACTTAGGCGGTCATAGGACGGGGCCGTTTTCTGCGGTCGCGCCGCCGGCATGTCCTGGCCCGGATAGTGCTGTACGGCGTGGGTGCCCCAGGCTTCCCGGACCTTGGCCCGGGTCCAGTTCTTGTTGGCATAGCGGCCGAACCTGCGGGGATCCAGCTCCGCCGTGTCGATGCTGTTGCCACCCTCCACGATCCGTTCGGAGAGGTAGTAGCCAATCGCACCGCCCCAAAGGATGCCCCCCGGCACCCCTTCGGCGAGCCAGACATTCTCCAGGCCCCACGCCTGCCCCATCAGCGGCAGCTCATCGGCCGTCATCTGGAAAGGTCCTCGCACATTGCGCTTGATGCCGGCGCGCCCGAGCGCGGGAACCAGTTCGGTGGCGCGCTCCCAGTTCCAGGAAACGGCATCGAAATCTTCATCGAGCAGATCGGCGCCGAACCATTCCGGGACGCCGTTTTCGGCGAACAGCTTGAGCTGCTCGGTGCGCTCATAGGGACCGAACATCAGCCCGTCTCCCTCTTCGCGCAGATAGCCCTCGTAACCCTCGTCCCTGAGGATCGGCATCTCCGGAAGACCAAGCCGTTTGCGTTCCACGATTTCGGGAACCGCCTCGGTGATCCAATACTGGTGCAGGATCGGAATCGCGGGAATGTCCAGGCCCAGCATGGCGCCTGTCTGGCGTGCGTAATTGCCTGTTGCAAGGATGACATGTTCACAGACGATCTCGCCGCGTGAGGTCTTGACTCTCCACTCGCCGCTCGGCATCCGCTCGAAACCCACGACCTCGGTATCAAGATGGATCTTCGCGCCGAGGTCGCGTGCACCCTTGGCCATGGCCTGGGTGACATCGGCGGGTGCAATGTGGCCGTCATCGGGATGGTAGAGGGCACCCAGCATGGTGTTGTTGTCGAGCAGCGGCCAGATCTCGCGCGCCTCCGCGGGCGATACGATCCGGGCCCGCACTCCCTGGACCTCGGCAACGTCCATGTAGCTTCTGTACTCGTCCAGCCTGTCGCGCGTGTTGGCAATGCGCAGTTGCCCGCATTTGTGCCAGCCGACGTTCTGGCCCGTCTCCGCCTCCAGGCCTTCATAGATCGCGATCGATCTGGCGATCATGCGGCCGACATTGCGGCTGCGCGCGTAAGAGGGGATGAGCCCCGCGGCATGCCATGTCGAGCCGGCCGTAAGCTGTGTTCGCTCCAGCAATGCCACATCGGTCCAGCCGCGCTTTGCCAGGCCGTAGAGAATGCCGGCGCCCACACAGCCGCCACCGACCACGACCGCACGAAAGGAACTCACCATATGCGCGTGCCCTTGTCTGAAATTGCCACCGGTCCACATGAACGCATGCGCATACTGTCAGACAGCATCCGGCTTTTCAGCATATTTCCTTGTCTGGAACGCTGCAGCGGTCACCCGACTGTTGGGCCACGAAGCCGGCCGAACTGTCAGCTGTCCCGCCCGCGTTCAGGCCGCTTTTTTGCGTTTTGCCCAGCTATATTCCGATTGCAGCATTCGGGATCGGGACATGATCTTCGTTGATCAGCACGATCGGCGCATCGGCTCCCTCGACCCTGACGACCAGCAGGCGCAGGCTCCACGTGCCGGCTGTCCGGAC
>NZ_RZQA01000810.1:0-2955 GCF_004022915.1 Mesorhizobium sp. M7A.F.Ca.US.006.04.2.1 | reverse complement strand
TACATGCGTTAGGCCCAGGCCGTGGACGCGTCGAGCGGCGTCGCAATCGCTTGCACGATGCGGCCATGGTCTGCGCGGCGGACCGGTATCGACAGGGCAGCGGCGTGGAGCGAGCGCGGTAGCTGGTCGACGAGGCTGGCCAAAGGCGCGAGGTCACGTGTGCGCTTTAACGTCCGCACCATTTCGCCATGAAGTGCCACAGGGTCGAGATGCGAGAACAGCTCCCGCATCGCGGCGTGGCGCTGTGTATTCGGGACGACCGGGACGGCTATGCCGAGCGCCTTCAGGACTGCCGCGGCTTCCGCCGAGCGAAGCGATTCGAACACCGTAACTGGGCAGATACGCTCGGGGCAGTCTACTGCGTCGCGCACCGTCGCGATGCGGTAGCGGTGGGACAAGCAAAGTATGCCGACGTCCTCGGGAAGGACCAACTGGACGCCATCGACATAGCGTTCGCCGACTACGACGTTCACCGATGCAAACACGCGTTTGTAATTTTCGACTTGGTTGATCAGGCGCCCGAGGGAATCCCGTTCGGATTTGATCTCGTAGGCGGTCGACGTTCCGTTGAGGATGACAAGATCCGCCTTGCAAGATCCGGCGCGAAACTCGTTGAGCATCGAGGCTGTGCGCAACGAATGTTTGCCCATCAGTATCTTATGGGTCAGCGCCGCCCGGTAGACGTATTCATCGCGCAGTCCAGCGATTCCGAGAATCGAGAACGCAGCGTCGAACGCGTCCCCGACCGTCGCATCGGCGGCGCAACGTCCAGCGACGCGGGTCTGATCGATCAGACGCCGAAACAACGCAGAGCGGCCCTTCCGTGCGAATTCCTGGAATACGGCCGAAGAAAAGAGGCGCGTCAGCGCTGAAAGTTCTGAGATACCGATGGTCACATTTTTCCCCGACGCCCAGACTAAGACTGTGGCTGGTCAGCTTAGCTTAGTCCCGCGGCAAGGGGAATCGCATAATGTTCAACGGCCACCCAGCCTTAGGATTGCGCCAAACCGGTCCTCGGATCGCTTGATAGAGTTGCATAAAGGCTGCCGTCGCCGATTTCGGCGTCAAAAAGCGCACTGTTCGGACACTCGGCGTCCGCTTTGGCATCGGTTCGCCGAAAAGCCGCCAGTCCGCTGTCGGCCCCATATCGGTCATTGCATAACCGGCACAATTCGCCCTACTGGGTCGCTGCTGGTTAGAGGACGCGGCCACCAATGGCGTCACATTGATCGCCCCCTCAGGTCGAAAACGCTCCCATGGCTCGGTCTGCTCACCATGGGCTCGGCTTCGCCTGGAAAGCGAACGGCCTTGGAACCAATCCGGAAGCGATTCTGTAAAACCGCCTGTAAAACCCCTTATTTTCAGCCATCTCCCAATCAGGCGCAAACCCTTGCGCCATATACTGGAGCGGGTAGAGGGAATCGAACCCTCGCGTTCAGCTTGGGAAGCTGACAAGCTACCATTACATCATACCCGCGTGCGCCCTCGTTAGCATGAGGGTTGGCCTTCGGGCAATCGCAAAGCGGTCCGTTTCGGCACGACGCCGTCGTGCTGCGGATCACGGCGCGCCTGCGGCCGTGAATTGCCGGTTTGCCTTCGCGGCCTTGTCGCTGGTGGCGAAACTTGGCCAGTATTTCGAGATGGCCAGCGTCGCGCCGGCGGAAGAGAAGTGGCCATAGTCGAAGTAGAGAAATTCATTGGTCTTGGCGTCGGCGTATGAACAACCGGCCGAGTCGCACAGATACGTCAGCGGATCTATGAAATCGGCCCCTTTGGTGAACGGCAGAACCCGTGCGTTGATGCCCGGATCCATAGCCATAGGCCAGGATGTGGTTCCGGCATGCTCCCGCTTCACCAAGAAAGCGATCTTCTGGACGTCGGCGATGAATTCCGGAGACTGGCCGACGGTATAGACCTTGACCCCCATCTCGCGAAGCCGGTCGATCGTCTTCTGCAGGCCGGCGAAGCCCCTGGCCTGGTAGTCGGTCCATCGGCCGCTCAGGATCACCGCCTGGATGTTTGCGTCGCGAATGATCGACAAGGCCCGTTCGTTGAAGCGGGTGCAGGCGGGCCGAGCATAGGAAAAATAGGTCAGGTCGGGCGGACAGCCGGCATAGGTGTATTGGATGACATTGGCCTGGATTTTCTGGGCGTTGGGCTCAAGTCCCGATACATAATGGGCAGCGAAAGAATCGCCCCACAGCAGCACATCGGTGGCAAAGCCCGTTGTACGGGTGCAGTCGGCGAGATTCCAGTCTTCGATGCGGGTCCCGTTTTCGTTGAAGCAGATGCCGTTGCGCCAGTCGCCGACCCGGATACGTTCGGTCGAGAAGTCCGGGAACCGTTGCGGGAAACCGTTGCCCAGTGCACCGGCCAAACCACCGGCGCACAGCAGCGCGATGGCCGTCGCCGAAAAAGCGAAGATAGGCAGCGGTGCGGTATAGGCTCGTTTCTGGCGGAAGGGCTGCTCGACATATTTCCAGGAGAATGCCGCCAAGGCGAAACTGGCCACCGTCATCGCGACAATCGTTGGCACACCGACGGTCTTCAGCGAGAGATAATGGACGAACGAGTTGATCGGCCAATGGACGAGGTAAAGCGAATAGGAAATCAGGCCGACCCAGACCAGCGGCGCCAACCGAAGCACGCGAGTGGCGACAGGTGCCGGCCTGTCGGCGTTATCCTGGCCAGCATAGATCAGCAGTGCTGTTCCGATGCAGGGGAATAGGGCATTGTAGCCGGGAAACGGATCGCTGTCCGAAATCATCACAAAGCCAAACGCAATCAGGGCAAAGCCGGCGAGGCCGATCAGTTCCACCGCCAGCCGACCGGCTGGGACCGGAGGCTTCCGCAACATCAGCATGGCGCCCAGCGCCAGCTCCCATATGCGCGTCGGCAAGAGATAGAAGCCTGCCGTCGGTGCCAGCGAGGTTGCTATGGATGCCAGGGCAAAGC
>NZ_RZQA01000080.1:0-12137 GCF_004022915.1 Mesorhizobium sp. M7A.F.Ca.US.006.04.2.1 | reverse complement strand
GAGACAGGCCTATATCAATGTCATGACCAGAAGGACGGTGCGGTTTCCTCCAGCCGCGGGCCGCGACGAAACGGCGCGATCCGCTCGGTCAGCCCGGTGCGGTCGGAAATATCGACGCCGACGCCGCACAAGGTCGCCGGTCCGGTCGCCGCTTCGAAGCGGCCTTTCGGCACTTTCGACAGGAACCGGTTGAGCGGCTCCTCCTTGTCCATGCCGAGCGAGGAATCATAGTCGCCGCACATGCCGGCGTCGGACATATAACCGGTGCCGCCATTGAGGATCTGGTGATCGCCGGTCGGCTGGTGGGTGTGGGTGCCGACGACGAGGCTGGCGCGGCCGTCGACGAAATGCGCGAAGCACATCTTTTCCGAGGTCGCCTCGGCGTGGAAGTCGATGATCACGGCATCCGCCTGCTCGCCGAGCGGACAGGCGGCAAGCTCGCGTTCGCCAGCCTGGAAGGGATCGTCGAGTTCGGGATGCATGAACACCCGGCCCATGATGTTGGCGACCAGCACGCGCGCGCCGCTCCTGGCGATGTAGACGCCGGAGCCGCGCCCGGGCGTGCCCTTGGGAAAGTTCGAGGGGCGCAGGAAGCGCTCTTCGCGCGGCGCGAAGGCGAGTGCGTCGCGCTGGTCCCAGACATGGTTGCCGGTTGTGACGACATCCGCACCGGCCGCGATCGTCTCGCGAAAGATATCTTCGGTGATGCCGAAGCCGCCGGCGGCGTTCTCACCGTTGACGATGACGAAATCGAGTTTGAAGTCGGAGATCAAGCCGGGCAGTTGTTCCCACACCGCCGTCCGTCCCGTCTTTCCAACCATGTCACCGAGGAAGAGAAGTCTCATATGATCCCGCACCGAAGGTCAGCGAAGCAAAAGCTGCATGACGTCTGTGAAAGATCATGCGTCCTTTTATCTACAATTTTGACGCGAAGCGGCGCAACCCGCTCTCGGTCAGTATTTCCGGAATGACGACGTCATGTTCCTCATCCGGCACCATTGCCACCTCCTGGCAGTCGAAGGCGATGCCGACCAGCCGCGGCGGCTGTCCCTTGTCGATCAGCTTGGCGATGGCGCGGTCGTAATAGCCGGCACCATAGCCGATGCGATGGCCGCGCGCATCGAAGGCGGCGAGCGGCACCAGCATCACCGAGGGGTCGAGCACTTCTGCTTCTTCATGCGGGCCGACCGTGCCGAAACCCATCTCGACCATCGGCGCGCCGCGCACCAGTTCGCGAAAGACGATCGTGGTTTTGTCGAGAATGGCCGGCAGGCAAAGCCGCGCGCCCTTTTCGCGCAAGGCAAACATCAGCGGCCTGACGTCGACTTCCGAGCGCATCGGCCAGAAGCCGGAAACGATCTGGCCCGGCTCGACATGGAGATGATCGCGTGCCGTCTCAGCCATTTCAAGCGCGACCTCCACCCGCCAGAATTCATCGAGCGCATCGCGGCGTCCGAGGGCCTCGCGGCGAAGCTGCTTTTTGAGGTCTTTGAGAGAGGTCATGCAGTCAGGGTAGAAAAGGTCAGATCTGGATGGAGTGTTGGGAGCGACGTTTTCCACCGCAATCATCCACCGAAATGCGGGACGCGTGGCAATAAGTGACGATCCACACAACCGGTGGAGAGAGCGATCCCGGGAACCTACAAAGTAGGTGGGCGCCGTGTGAGAAAACCCACGGGTCTTCCCAGGGACAGCTCCCTAAGGATCGTTAAGGCCCCGGGGAAAATGTTCTCCTGCCGGGAAGCACAGACCGTCCCGCCCAATATAGGCTGCCGGCCGGCTAAGCGCCAGTGAGACGGGCACTCTTTCCGTGTTGGGTTCAGGCCCTCGCGCCGCCAACACCTCACCCTTGCACAGGCACGGCCTCGTCCTTACGGTCGCGATGACCAACCGAGGAGCAAGAATGCGTTTCGAAGGCACGGCGGCCTATGTCGCCGACAAGGATCTGATGGTGGCCGTCAATGCGGCGATCGCGCTGGAGCGGCCCTTGCTGGTCAAGGGCGAGCCCGGCACCGGCAAGACGGAACTGGCCCGCCAGGTGGCGGCTGCACTCGGCCTCGACCTCATCGAATGGCACGTCAAGTCGACGACGCGGGCGCAGCAGGGCCTGTACGAATATGATGCCGTCTCGCGCCTGCGCGACAGCCAGTTGGGCGACGAGCGCTTCAACGACATCAGGAATTACATCAAGCGCGGCAAACTCTGGGAGGCTTTCGCCGCCGGCAGGAAGGTCGTGCTCTTGATCGACGAGATCGACAAGGCCGACATCGAATTCCCAAACGATCTCCTGCAGGAACTCGATCGGATGGAGTTCTTCGTCTACGAGACCGGCGAAACCATCCGCGCCGCCGTCAGGCCGATCGTCATCATCACTTCCAACAACGAGAAGGAGTTGCCGGACGCGTTCCTGCGCCGCTGCTTCTTCCATTACATCCGCTTTCCCGACGTCGACACGCTGCACAGAATCGTCGACGTCCACTATCCCGGCATCAAGCAGAACCTGGTTCGGGCAGCCCTCACCCAGTTCTACGAGATCCGCGAAGTGCCGGGGCTGAAGAAAAAACCGTCGACCTCCGAGGCGCTCGACTGGATAAGGCTGCTGGTCGCCGACGACATCGCGCCCGAGGATCTGCGCGCCGACCCGAAGAACGCGTTGCCCAAGCTGCATGGCGCATTGCTGAAGAACGAACAGGATGTCCATCTGTTCGAGCGGCTTGCCTTCATGGCGCGCAGGCAAGGGTGAGGCGCCGGGCACTGGCTACGATCGAGCTTCGCTTGCGCCCTGAGCACGATGACGGTCCCTTGCCTCTTGCGGCGCGACGTTTCTGGGGCCGAAGACGACGAAGCTGATGACGGCAAGGGCAAGAACGCCGATCCCGCTATAGAGCATGACCCAGCCAAAACCGTTGACTAAGGCGGCATGCGCAAGCGCGCCGGACGGGTCGAGGGTCGCCAGCCTGGGCGAATATTGCGAGAGGCCATCGAGATTTCCGGTGGCGATCTTTTCCGCCAACGCGCGCAATTCGTCCGGGTCAAGGGCAGTGCCCAATGCGGTTTTGAGATAGGAAGCAATTCCCTGCGTCAACAGCAGGCCCAGCACCGCGATGTTGATGGCCAGCGTGATCAGCCGCGCGCTGATATCGATGCCCGAAGCCATGCCGGCGCGATCCGGCGACACCGAACCCGTCGTGGTGTTGGTGGTCGGTGAGTTGGTGAGGCCGATACCGATACCGGCGATCAGCGTACCGGGCAGCATGGTCAGCCAGCTGGCTCCCTCAAGGCTCGACCCTATCCTCATGGCGATAAAGCCGACCCCCAATGTCAGCAACCCGAGCGGGATCGCCACCCGCGCCTGATAGCGGGCGCGCAGGCGCTCGGCGGTCGAGGACATCAGCATCAAGGGAAGCGTGTAGACGAGCAGCAGCAGGCCGGTCGTGGTGCTGTCGTAGCCGAGCACACCCGAAAAATAGATCGGCAGATAGATGATGAACGGCCAATAGCTGAAATTCATGCCGATGCCGCCCATGATCGCTCCCGAAAATTGACGGATCCGGAACACCGAGAAATCGAACATCGGGTAGGGGCTGATCTTCTCGGCAACGAGGAACGCGGCGAAGGCCAGCACGGCAGCACTTGCTACGCCGATGCGGGCGCCAGAGCCGAGATCGGCTCCTTGCGTGATCAGATAGGAGAAGCCGAACACCGCGAACGAGAGCGTCAGGATACCGGCACGGTCAAGCTTCTGGGCATTGCGGTCGCGTGATTCGGTGACACCGGCACCGATGAAGACCAGCGCAAGGATGGCAAGCGGCACATGGATGAGGAACACCCACTGCCAGCTCGAGAACGCGACGATCAATCCACCGATGGCGGGACCAAAGCCAAGCCCGATCCCCGAGACGACGCTCCAGGCCACAAAAGCCTTGCCGCGTTCGCTGCCGTCCTGAAACTGGTGGGACAAGACGGCCACGCTGCAAGTGAACATCGCCCCTCCCGCCAGGCCTTGCAGGAAGCGTGCAATGATGAGGAGCGAAGCGCTCGGCGCGAGGCCGCACAGCAGTGAGGCCAGCCCGAAGGCGATGGTGGCGATCACCATCACCCGTTTGCGGCCGAAGCGGTCGGCCAGCGTTCCTGTCGCCATCAGCACCGTGGTGCAGGCAATGGTGTAGGCGTTCATGATCCATTGCAGATCCTTGAAGTCGGCGGCGAGCACGCTTTCCAGTTTCGGAAGGATCACCGGGACGCTGGAGATTTCGAGGCCGAACAGCAGCGAGGCAAGGCAGGCCCCGGCAAGCGCAACGGTGTTTCGGTCGATTTGAAACGTCATGTCGATCACTTTCTGTCGAAGCATTCTGGAACCGGGCTGGCTCTTCAAACTGCGGTCGAGATGACATAGACGAGGCTTGACTATGAAAAAAGACTATGCATTTCTATTTCAGAGATAACAAAATGGAATGACGGAGATGGCCAGTCTCGATGTCGATGCCGTGCGCACTTTCGTCATGGTGGCCGACCTGCAGAGCTTCACCCGGGCGGCTGCAGCACTTGGCAGCACCCAGGCGACGATCAGCGTCAAGTTGCGGCGGCTCGAGGAAAAGCTCGGCGCACGTTTGATCGAACGAACCCCGCGCCGCGTGGCACTGTCGGAAAGGGGGGCTGTCTTCCTGCCCGTGGCCCGCGAATTCCTTGCCGCCCATGAACGCGCCGTCGCGGAATTTTCCGCGGCGCCATGTCGGCTTGCGCTCGGCTTCGTCGATCATGTCGCGGGGCCTGAGCTTTCCACGCTGATCGCCCAGCTTCATGCCCACGATCCGTCGCTCGCGCTCAACATACGGATCGATACCAGCTCCATGCTGGAAGAAGCTTTCGATCGCGGCGAACTCGATGCGGTGATTGTGCACCAGGAAGATGACAGTCGACGCGGTGAAGCTTTGTCGCGCACCCACTATGGCTGGTTCGCGGCACCTGGCTTCGAATGGCGACCAGGCACGCCCCTGCGCCTGGCTCTTTTAAGCACCAGATGCAATTGCCCGGACCGTATGAGAGCGGTCGAGGCGCTGGACCGGGCAGGCATCGCCTGGAATGAGGCTTTCGTCGGCGGCGGCGGCGCTGCCGTCAACATCGCGGTATCGGCGGGCTTTGCCCTTTCCGCCCTCGCTTACCGGGTTGTGCCCCCGGGCTTGATCGAGGTGGGCCGCAAACTCGGCCTGCCACCAATTCCCCCGTCCGAGATCGTTTTGCAGTCGCACGCTCTGCCGCCGCGGGCGCGGGAGGCGCTGCACATGCTCGCGACCGCTTTTCGCGAATATAATTCGCCTGCCGAATAGGCAAGGGTGTTCCTGATCCCGATTCTATTGGTATGGATCGGGTTCCAGACTTCAGAGGGAACGAAATGTCCGAGATAATCGTCCGCCCGCTCGCGCAGTCCGACCACGCCGATTGGCGGCGCCTGTGGACCGACTATCTCACCTTCTATGAGACGAAGCTGCCGGAAGAGGTCTACGCCGTCACCTGGAAGCGGCTGTTCACTCCGGGCGAATTCGAGCCAAAAGGCTTCATCGCCACACTGGACGGCAAGGCGGTCGGTCTCACGCACTACCTGTACCACCGCTCCGGCTGGTCGGAGAAAAACAACTGCTATCTGCAGGATTTGTTCGCCGACCCGGATGTGCGCGGCAAGGGGATCGGCGCCGCCCTTATCAACGCAGTGAAGGAAGAGGCGGCAAAGATCGGCGTCAAGAATGTCTACTGGATGACGCACGAGACCAACGCCACCGCGCGCAAGCTTTACGACCACGTCGCCCGCCGCACGGGCTTCATCGAGTATGATTTGCTGTAACCGGCCATGTTCATCCCCTTCTTCCTCGAACTGAAGGCAGCACGCGTTCCCGTCTCGCTCAGGGAATATCTGTCGCTGCTGGAGGGTCTGGAAGCCGGGCTGGTCGACTACGACGTCGAAGGTTTTTATTACCTCGCCCGCGCCGCCCTAGTGAAGGACGAGCGCCATATCGACCGCTTCGACCAGGTGTTCGCGCATGTCTTCAAGGGCATCGAAGCACTGGGCGGGCCGGATGCAGTCGATATCGCCAACATCCCCGAGGAATGGTTGCGCCGTCTCGCCGAAAAGCACCTGACCGACGAGGAGAAAAAACTGGTCGAAGCGCTCGGCGGTTTCGAGAAACTGATGGAGACATTGAAACAGCGGCTGCAGGAGCAAAAAGGCCGTCACCAGGGCGGCTCGAAATGGATCGGCACCGGCGGCACCTCGCCTTTCGGCGCCTATTGCTACAATCCCGAAGGCGTGCGCATCGGCCAGCATGAAAGCCGCAGCCGCCGCGCGGTGAAGGTCTGGGACAAACGCGAGTTCAGGAATTTTGACGATGCCGTCGAACTCGGCACCCGCAACATCAAGATCGCACTGAAACGCCTGCGTCGCTGGGTGCGCGAGGGTGCCGAGGAGGAGTTCGACCTGCCCGGCACCATTCACGCCACGGCCGAACACGGCTATCTCGACGTGCAGACGCGGCCAGAGCGGCGCAACGCGGTGAAGCTGTTGATGTTCTTCGATGTCGGCGGCTCGATGGACGACCACATCAAAAGCGTCGAGGAGCTGTTCTCGGCCGCCCGCGCCGAATTCCGCCAGCTCGAATATTTCTATTTCCACAACTGCCTCTATGAGGGCGTGTGGAAGGACAATCGCCGCAGGCATGCCGAGGTGATTCCGACCTTCGACCTGCTCCACAAATATGGGCCGGACTACAAGGTGATCGTCGTCGGCGACGCCTCGATGAGCCCTTACGAGATCGCTCACCCCGGCGGTTCGGTCGAGCACTGGAATCCGGAGGCGGGCAGCGTCTGGCTCGGCCGTCTGCTGCAGCAATGGCCGAACGCGGTATGGCTGAACCCCGAAGACCCCAAGAACTGGGGCTACACCCATTCGATTGCGATGATCCGCGACATCTTCGGCGGCCGCATGTTCCCGCTGACGCTGGCCGGGCTTGAGGGCGCGACCAAGCAGCTTTCAAGAAAGCACTGAAAGACCGACAGGAGATCCGATGACCTGCTTCCTCTGCCTGCAATGCGGCGTCCAGTTCGCGGCGACAGAGACGCCGCCAGAACATTGCCCGATCTGCGAGGACGAGCGCCAATATGTGCGCTGGGAGGGCCAAGCGTGGATCACGCCGGAGGAACTTGCCGAAGGGCACCGGCTTGTGATGAAGGACGATGCCGGCGTTCTCGCCTTCGGCATCGAGCCGCGCTTCGCCATCGGCCAACGGGCGCTGCTGGCGCAGACGCCACACGGCAACGTGCTGTGGGACTGCGTTTCGATGGTCAGCGACGAGGCGGTGGCCGAGATCAACCGCCGCGGTGGCCTGGCGGCGATCGCCATCTCGCACTGCCACTATTATTCGGTGATGGCCAGTTGGAGCGAGGCGTTTGGCGGCGTGCCGATTTATCTCCATGCCGACGACCGCCAATGGATCATGCGACCGCACAAGGCGATCGTCAGTTGGGAAGGCGAGACGCTGGCCATAAACCCTTCGCTGACGCTCATCCGCTGCGGCGGCCACTTTGCCGGCGGTCAGGTGCTGCACTGGAAACGCGATGTCGGCGACGTCTTGCTGGCCGGCGATATCTTGCAGGTGACGCCGACGCGCCGCCATGTCAGCTTCATGTACAGCTATCCGAACTACATTCCGCTCAATGCAGCGGCCGTGCGCCGCATCGCGGCGGCACTGGAGCCATTCGCGTTCGACCATATCTATGGTGCATGGTGGAACCAGAATGTCATCGGGGGCGCAAAAGCGGCGTTGGCTGCTTCGGTCGATCGCTATCTCAGGGCGATCGCATAAAGATCACGATCGAAAATGCGGGCAAATCGCGTAACAAATGCCTATCTTGGTGCGAATATGAGGTTGCAATCCGCGCATGATCCCGAACCTCCGGTTCGGAAAGGATTATGCGCAAAACCAAAGTACTACAGCGTCCTTTGCGCGTCCGATGGGCGCGCGGCGCTGTAGTAGCGAGCCGGCAAGGCTGAGGAGATCACATGGACACCCACACCTACCCTGTAACCCGCACCGACGCCGAATGGCGCGCCCGGCTGACGCCGGAGCAGTATGCCGTCATGCGCGGCCACGGCACCGAGCGGCCGGGAAGCTGCGCTTTGCTCTACGAGAAGCGCGCCGGCACCTTTTCCTGCGTCGGCTGCGACCAGCCTTTGTTTGAATCCAAGTTGAAGTTCGAGAGCGGCACCGGCTGGCCGAGCTTCAACGACCCGGTGCCGGGTTCGGTCGAAAACACCGTCGACCGCAGCTACGGCATGGTTCGCACCGAATGCCATTGCGCCCGCTGCGGCAGCCATCTCGGCCATGTTTTCGAGGACGGCCCGCCGCCGACTGGCCTGCGCTATTGCATCAACGGCGTGGCGCTGAAATTCGAGCCGGCGGCCTGAACCGAAATTCGATTGAATGAATGAAAAGGGCGGCTGCGGCCGCCCTTTTCATTGCCCCCCGGCCGAACCCGGCGAACGCGGTGGGCGCCCGTGTCCGCTCTCAGACCACGACCGTCAGGATTAGCCATAATGTGGCGCCGAGCGTCATCAGCGAGGCCTTGGCGCCACTGGCCTTTTCCGTGGTTCGCCATACGGAAAAGGTCAGAAAGAGGTTGTAGGGCACCGGTGCGAAATGCACCGCCAGAACCAGCGCGAGCGGCAGCTTCAGTCCGAGCAGGACGATCGCGGCCACCAGAGATGCGACGTTGAGCGCCGTGCCGACAAGAACAAGGTCGCGCCAGAACAGCCGGTCGAGCGGCACCTGGCCTTGCCAGCGTGAGCGGAAAAAGGAGCCGATACCCTCTGGCAACACCGGATGTCTATCCCTGCCTCAGGACTTCGGTTACCGCGCGCTCGAAGCGCGAACATTCGGTCACCAGCCAGTCGGCCATGGCTGGCCAGTTGTCCTCGGCATAGCAGTTCACCCGCCACATCGAATTGATGCCGAGATCCTCGCAACTCTGTTCCGGCCTGAGCTTCAGCCTGGCTTCGATATCAGGCTGGAACGGTTTCAACCGCGACCACGCTTGCGTGGCGCCGAACTTCTCGTTGCGGCCGAAGAAGACGCCGACCTGGTTCTGCGCCGGCGCGACATACATGGAAAGGACCAAGGCGAAATCGGGCAGCCCGCGCTGCCAGAACCAGGGGCCGCGCCTCGCCATCAGAGCCCTTTCTTCCGGATGCCGCTCGGCGAACAGCGTCCAGAAGCCGCGCTGGCGGAATTCAGAGGCGCGGCGGGCGCCGAAGTCGAATTCGCTCATGGCTCGATGCTCGCTTCGGCATCATGCTCGGCCGGAGACTGTTTCGAAATTCGCTCCGGCGAGTCATATGGTGGTGGTTTCGAGAACCGGAGCGGAGCGTACTTAAAGTACGTGAGCTCAGTTCTACTGCATTGCAGTAGAACTAGGGAAGCGCAGAAAACGCCACCAGATGGCCGCCGGAGTAGAATTTCCAGACGGTCTCTACACCATGCCGAGTGCGGCCTTATACAGATCGAGGATGGTTTCCTCTTCCTGACGCTCGGCCTGGTCCTTCTTGCGCAGCCGGATGATCGTGCGCATCGCCTTGGTGTCGAAGCCGGTGCCCTTGGCCTCGGCGAACACTTCCTTGATGTCGTCGGAAATGGTCTTCTTCTCTTCCTCGAGCCGCTCTATGCGCTCGATGAAGGCACGCAGCTGGCCGGCGGCAACAGTCTGGCTGGTATCGGTGATATCGTCGGCCATATTTTTCTCCACATCGTTTCTGCGCCGCGACTCGGGATGCATGCAGCGGCGAATTGAGCGGGCTCGATGCCCGACCGGCGGCGGCGGGTCAAGCTGTTATCGATGATCGAACTGACGCTGCCGCCATGATGCGGACAGCGATCCCCAGGAAGGTATCAATTAGCTGAAAGCGATCAGCAGATCCTTGGCATCGATCTGGTCGCCTGCCTTGACCAGCACCTCGGCGACCGTGCCGTCGCGCTCGGCATGCAGCGCCGTCTCCATCTTCATCGCTTCGATGGAAAGCAGCACGTCACCGGCCTTCACAGCCTGGCCGGCAGCCACCGAAAGCGCAGAAACGACGCCCGGCATCGGTGCGCCGACATGCGCCTCGTTGCCGGGTTCGGCCTTGCGGCGGGCCTTGGCGGCGGACGCGCCATGCGCCCGGTCGGGCACCTTGACACGGCGCGGCTGGCCGTTGAGCTCGAAGAACACGGTGACCATGCCCTTCTCGTCGACATCGCCGATGGCAAGGCACCGCACCACCAGCGTCTTGCCCTTCTCGATGTCGACGAAGATCTCGTCTTCCGGCTTCATGCCGTAGAAATACGTCGGCGTCGGCAGCACGCTGACCGGCCCATAGGTTTCCTGCGCGCCGGCGAAATCCGTGAACACCTTCGGATACATCAGCCACGAGGCGAATTCGAACTCCGACAGCTTGCGCTCGAGCTTCTCCTCGATTTCCTTGCGGTTGGCCTTGAGGTCGGCTGGCTTGAGCAGCGAGCCGGGCCGCACCGTGATCGGCTTGTCGCCTTTGAGCGCCTTCCTCTGCAGCGCCGCCGGCCACCCGCCTGGCGACTGGCCGAGATCGCCGCGCAGCATCGAGACGACCGAGTCCGGGAAGGCGATATCCCTGTCGGGGTTTTCGACATCGGCAACGGTCAGGTCCTGGCTGACCATCATCAATGCCATGTCGCCGACAACCTTGGACGACGGCGTCACCTTGACGATGTCGCCGAACATCAGATTGACGTCGTGATAGGTCTGCGCCACCTCGTGCCAGCGCGTCTCCAATCCGAGCGAGCGAGCCTGTTCCTTCAGATTGGTGAACTGCCCGCCCGGCATCTCGTGCAGATAGACTTCCGAGGCCGGCCCCTTGAGGTCGCTTTCGAAGGCGGCGTACTGGTTGCGCACCGCTTCCCAGTAGAACGAGATCTTCCTGATCCATTGCGGGTCGAGACCGGGGTCGCGTTCGGTGCCCTTCAGCGCCTCGACGAGTGAGCCAAGGCATGGCTGCGAGGTGTTGCCGGAGAAGGCATCCATCGCCGCGTCTATGGCGTCGACGCCGCTTTCCACCGCCGCCAGCACCGTCGCCGCCGACAGGCCCGACGTGTCGTGGGTGTGGAAATGGATCGGCAGGTCGGTCGCCTCGCGCAGCGCCTTGAACAGCACGCGTGCTGCGGAAGGCTTCAGCAGGCCGGCCATGTCCTTGACGGCGATGATGTGGGCGCCGGCCGCCTGCAATTCCCTGGCTAGGCCGACATAGTATTTGAGGTCGTATTTCGCCCGCGCCGGATCGAGGATATCGCCGGTGTAGCAGATCGCCGCTTCGATCAGCTTGCCCTCGGCTCCGACCGCATCCATGGCGACGCGCATGTTGTCGACCCAGTTCAGGCAATCGAAGACCCGGAACAGGTCGATGCCACCGCTTGCTGCCTGCTTGACGAAATGCTGCACGACATTGTCGGGATAGTTGGTGTAGCCGACGCCATTGGCACCGCGCAGCAGCATCTGCAACAGCAGATTGGGCGCCGCCTCGCGCACCAGCGACAGCCGCTCCCACGGATCCTCGGTGAGGAAGCGCATCGCGACGTCGAAGGTGGCGCCACCCCAGCATTCCAGCGATAGAAGCTGCGGCAAGGCACGCGCATAGGCACCGGCGATGCCGGCAATGTCATGCGTGCGCATGCGCGTCGCCAGCAGCGATTGATGGCCATCGCGCATCGTCGTGTCGGTGACCAGAACCTCCTTCTGATCGCGCATCCAGGCGGCGAACTTCTGCGGGCCCAGCACATCCAGCTTCTGCTTGCTGCCGCCGGGCACATTGCCGTTGAGGTAAGGCACCACGGGTGCCGCGGCGTCGGCCTTCGGCTGCGGCCGGCCGCGCGTCTCGGGATGGCCGTTGACGCTGACGTCGGCGAGATAGTTGATGAGCTTGGTGGCGCGGTCCTGGCGCTTGACCTGCTGGAACAGTTCCGGCGTCGTGTCGATGAACTTGGTCGTGTAGGAATTGTCGGCGAAGCTCGGATGGTTGATGATCGCTTCGAGGAAGGTCAAATTGGTGGCGACGCCGCGGATGCGGAACTCGCGCAGTGCCCGAT